>JAAFIJ010000197.1 GCA_013298675.1 Rhodobacterales bacterium
TCATCAAAACCTCAACGGGAAAAGAGGGGGTGAACGCCACCCTGCCCGTGACCCTGACAATGATCCGCTGCATCCGTGACTATGAAATGCGGACGGGGATCAAAGTTGGCTATAAACCTGCGGGCGGTATCGCCAAGGCCAAAGACGCACTGCTTTATCTGACGTTGATGAAGGACGAATTGGGCCATCCGTGGCTGCAACCTGATCTCTTCCGCTTTGGCGCATCGTCGCTGCTGGGCGATATTGAACGCCAGCTAGAACATTATTTGACCGGCCATTACTCGGCCTCTAACCGCCATGCGATGGGGTGATCCATGACCGTTCGTGACATCTTTGACAGCATGGCCTATGGCCCCGCCCCTGAAAGCAATGCCGAGGTTTTGGCGTGGATTGCCCAGCATAACGGGCAGTTCGGCCATTGGATCGACGGCGCGTTTACGGCCCATCAGGACGGGTTTGACACCCGCAATCCGGCGACGGGCAAGACCCTTGCATCGGTCAGCCAAGGGTCGGCGGCAGATCTGGATCTGGCGGTCGCTGCGGCACGGCGCGCGCAACCGAAATGGGCGCGGATGCCCGGCCACGCCCGCGCGCGCATCTTATATGCACTTGCGCGGTTGGTGCAAAAACACAGCCGGCTTTTGGCCGTACTGGAAACGATGGACAACGGCAAACCGATCCGCGAAGCACGCGATATAGATGTGCCCTTGGTGGCGCGTCATTTCTATTACCACGCTGGCCTTGCCCAACTGATGGCGGCTGAAGCACCGGGCATGGCCCCCTTGGGCGTTTGTGGCGCGGTCATTCCGTGGAACTTTCCATTGCTGATGCTGGCGTGGAAAGTGGCCCCTGCCCTTGCTGCGGGCAATACAGTCGTGTTGAAACCGGCTGAATACACGCCACTGACCGCGTTGCTGTTTGCCGAGATCAGCCGTGAGGCGGGCTTGCCCAAGGGCGTTTTGAACATCGTCACGGGTGACGGCGACACCGGGGCTGCTTTGGTGTCCCACCCAGATGTGAACAAGATCGCCTTTACCGGTTCAACCGCTGTCGGGCGCAAAATTCGTCAGGCGACGGCGGGCAGCGGCAAAGCTCTGACGCTCGAACTGGGGGGGAAATCGCCCTATATCGTGTTTGACGACGCCGATATCGACAGCGCAATTGAAGGTTTGGTTGATGCAATCTGGTTCAATCAGGGTCAGGTTTGCTGCGCGGGCAGTCGTTTGCTGGTGCAAGAGGGCATCGCAGATACGTTCCATGAAAAGCTAAAACGTCGGATGGACGGGCTGCGCATCGGCGATCCATTGGACAAATGCATCGACGTGGGCGCGATCATTGATCCCGTGCAACTCGCGACCATCAAAGGTTTGGTTGAGGCTTGCACCGAAGGCGACACCTACCACGCCGCCTGTGATGTGCCTGCCGGGTGTTACTATCCGCCAACCTTGATCACCGGTCTTTCCTCGGCCTCACCCCTGATGCAGGAAGAGATTTTTGGCCCGGTTCTGGTGTCGATGACCTTCCGCACCCCCGAAGAGGCCGTGGCCCTGGCCAACAATACCAAATACGGGCTGGCTGCGACCATCTGGACCGAAAACATCAATCTTGCCTTGGACATGGCGCCAAAGGTTAAGGCGGGTGTGGTTTGGGTCAATGCCACCAACCTGTTTGACGCCGCCGCAGGCTTTGGCGGGGTTCGTGAAAGCGGCTTTGGCCGTGAGGGCGGTTGGGAAGGTCTGATGGCCTATCTGAAACCGACCGACAAGACCAAAGCCTTGGTTGCGCCCGCTTTGAACCACGCCCAAATCCAAGGCGTTGAAGGGATCGACCGCACAGCCAAACTGTTCATCGCGGGCAAACAAGCCCGCCCAGACGGTGGATATTCGCGCAGCATATTGTCACCCAAGGGCAAACTGCTGGGTCATGTCGGCATCGGCAATCGCAAAGACATCCGCAACGCGGTTGAGGCGGCGCATGCCGCCAAGGGTTGGGCCAAGGCCACCGGCCATAACAGGGCGCAGATCTTGTACTACATTGCCGAAAACCTGTCGGCGCGGTCCGCTGAATTTGCCTCCCGTTTGCGCGACATCACAGGCAAGCCCGGCGATACCGAGGTAGAGGCGACGATTCAACGCCTGTTCACCTATGCCGCATGGGCCGACAAATTCGACGGCGCGGTCAAATCCGTGCCGATCCGCGGCGTGGCCATTGCCATGAACGAGCCCTGCGGTGTGATCGGTGCACTATGTCCGGAAGAGGCACCGCTGCTGGGGCTGATTTCGGTCATGGCGCCCGCAATTGCGATGGGAAACACCTGCGTTCTGGTCCCCTCTGAAGCTGGCGCGCTGGCGGCCACCGATTTCTATCAGGTGTTGGAAACCTCTGACCTGCCCGGCGGGGTGGTGAACATCGTCACTGGCAGTCATGCGGAACTGGCCAAGCCGCTGGCCGGACACATGGATGTCGATGCCGTCTGGTCATTCTCGGCCGAGCCGGTTTCTGCCCAGATCGAAAAAGAATCGGCCACCAATATTAAACGCACATGGGTCAACAACGGTCGCACCCGCGATTGGTACAGTGCCACTGGTGAAGGCCGCGTGTTTTTGCGGCATGCAACAGAGGTGAAAACGATTTGGGTGCCTTACGGCGAATAACCAAAGCGCACCTTGCGTCGATCACCACAAATTAGGCCGAGTGGGAAATCTTCTCGGCCTTATTCATTTAAAACAAGTGGTTATGGCATCGGCAGGTCCCAACGCCGCTTTGACACCGACTGGGTTATACAGTCTGCTATCCCATAACATTCTGACGATTTTGCTTAGCAGCAGGCTTTGGCCGCAAGACGTTTGCATCGACCCGAAGATCCGGGCGTTCAAACCGAAAGGACCTGACATGCTGCCCTATGTCAAACAAATCGCGCCAAAGAAAATGCTCGCCGCCGCGCTGGCCTTGGCGATTGCAACAATTCCTGCCGCCCCGGCGCTTGCTTGGGGCCGCAATGAGCAAAACTTTTTAAAGGGTGTCGCTGCTGCATTGATCGTGCAAGCGATCATCAAAGATGCAAAGCACCCTCATGCGACGCCCGCCCCGCAGCCCACGCCAAAGCCGCAACCACAGCCGGTGTCGATCCACCGAACAACGGTAGCGCAGGCATTCCAAAGCTATTCCAGCGGTGAGCGCCGCCTGATCCAACGCAGCCTGCGCCAATACGGCTATTACAGTGGGGCAGCAGATGGCGCCTTTGGTCCGGGCACCTACAACGCCGTTGTGGCCTATGCCCGCGACCAAGGCATGACGTCATATCTGAAAACAACAGACGGCACCTACGGTGTGCTGGATAGCCTGATCTATTGATCAGACAGAAACAGCGTCAACCTTTGGCTAACACGCCCCCACGGTTCCAAGGATTGACGATGTAAGGGCAGGCAGCCGTTTTATGCGCGCGGGTGCCTGCCCTTTTTTCTTAAACTGAACTTTTTTGAAAAACCCTCCATAGCCTGCCAAGGATTGCCCGATGCGCCGCGTCTCAGATACTGTGATGCTGATGGATACACCCGATGACACCTTGGCCAATGCCGCCGCTGGCGGTGATCGCGCTGCGTTTGCCGCGCTGATTGCGCGCCATTATGATCGGATCTTCGGTTTGGCCTACCGTCTGACCGGGTCACGCGCCGAGGCCGAGGATCTGACCCAAGACATTTGCGCTGCTCTACCCGTCAAACTGCGCCATTGGCGCGGTGAGGCACGCTTTACCACTTGGCTTTACCGCGTGGTGATCAATGGGGTGCATGATCTGCGCCGCAGACAGGCCACCCGTGGCAGGGCCAGTATTGGCTGGGGCGATTGGGAAACCGCGCGGCAGGACGAGATTGTAACCTCGCGTGCGCTGCATGACTGGCTGGCAGATGCGATGGGACGATTGTCCCCGGAACTGCGCGACACAGCTGCGCTGGTTTTGGGTGAAGAGATGACCCAAGCCGAAGCGGGCGCGGTCCTTGGCGTATCTGAGGGAACAATTGCCTGGCGCATGTCCGAGATGAAAAAGCGATTGCGCGCGATGGCCGCAGAGGAGGCGAGATGACCAACGATTTGGACGCCCTGAAAGCTGCCCTAAGGGTGACCCCCGCACCAAATGCCGCAGTCAAGGACGCCGCCCTAAAGTTGGCAATGGAAAATTTTGACCGGCTCCAAGGTTCGACCACTGCGCCGCGTCCTAATCCTGAAGACCCGCAAAAGGCGGGCCTGTGGAACAGGATTTATGCCATGCTGAATGCTTTGAAAACCAAACCTGCCTTGGCCGCATCAACCTCTGTCGCGGCATTATGCCTTGGGCTTGTGGTGATGATGCCGCTGACCCAAACGCAGCCCGCGACCACGGTCACCCCGCCCACTGATGCCGTGGCCGGCGATGCTATCCTTATGAAACCATTGCCGTCGATTGCCCCAATCCCCGAACCCAGTGGTGCGGCGACAGCGCGCAGCGCCACAGAGTTCGCCGAAGCCGACAATTCGCGCGTCGAAGCGCTCGCGGACCCAGAGCCCCTAGATACTATGGCAGAGGCGACGATCAGCGTTGAAGCGCCGATGGCGGCATCCCCCAAAATGGCGTTAGCCGACGCAGAGAGATCGCTTGTGTCGGATGCTGCACCCTTTGGGACCGAGAATAGCGAAGCCTTCGCCACTGGCCCCGCCAACCCTGTGTATGTGACGGCCGAAAACCCGGTCTCGACTTTTTCAATCGACGTTGACACCGCGTCCTATGCCACGGTTCGCTCATCGCTTAACGCGGGTTTCCTGCCCGATCCGACCTCGGTTCGGATTGAGGAGATGATCAATTATTTTCCTTATGCCTATCCGGTACCTCAAAGGGATGCGGCTTTCCGCCCTACGGTTACCGTTATGCCAACGCCGTGGAATGCAAACACTTCTCTGGTGCATGTTGCCATTCAGGGCGCGATGCCTGCCATTGCGGATCGGCCCCCGCTGAACCTTGTCTTCTTAATCGACACCTCGGGCAGCATGGACGAGCCGAACAAATTGCCGTTGTTGGTGCAGTCGCTGTCATTGTTACAAGGTCAGTTGCAAGAGAGTGATCAGGTGGCCATTGTCGCCTATGCCGGGTCGGCAGGTCAGGTCTTGGCCCCGACCAAAGCCACTGATCAAACGGCCATTATGGGCGCGCTGAACCAGTTGGCAGCAGGAGGGTCTACGGCAGGGGCGCAAGGGCTGGAACTCGCCTATCAGACGGCCGAGGCGATGGCCGCACCGGGGGAAGTGACGCGTGTTCTTTTGGCCACCGATGGCGATTTCAACGTTGGGATCGACGACCCAGAGGCGTTGAAAACCTATATTGCGGGCAAGCGGGAGACCGGGGTTTATCTGTCGGTTCTTGGCTTT
>JAAFIJ010000198.1 GCA_013298675.1 Rhodobacterales bacterium
ATTTGGGCGATGGAACCGCCCTTATTGATACCCAACTGACGCTTCCTTTGCAAAAGAAGATCCAATTGAAAGATGTGGATTATCGGGTGAACGGGGTCATCCACGACTTTGTCTCACAGTCTTTGGTCCCAAAGCGTAAGATCGCCGCGAAAAACCTGATGATTTCCGCCACACCTGCGGGGCTTGAGATCAAAGGTGCCGGGTTGATTGGTGTCGTGCCGTTTGATGTCAGTTTTCAACAAAGCTTTGACCCTGCGCAAAAGGGCAAAGCGCGGATCGAAGGGGACGTCACCCTGTCGCCCAAAACCGTCGATGAATTTGGCCTTGGTTTGCCCAAGGATATGGTTTCTGGGCAAGGGCAGGGTAAAGTCAACATCGCCTTGACCAAGGGGGCTGACGCCAAGCTGACACTTACGTCTGACTTGGTGGGGATTGGCCTTACGATCCCCCAAATAGGGTGGAGCAAACCTGCCGGCGCTAAGGGTCGGCTGGAAACCTCGGTCACTTTGGGCAAGACCCCAAAGGTCGAAAGACTTCGACTAGAGGCACCCGATTTGCAGGCGCTTGGCGCGTTGCGGATGCGGCCGGGGGGCGGACTTGATGTAGCCAGCTTTGAAACGGTCAAGATTGCGGACTGGTTCACAGGTTCGGTTGACTTTGTGGGCAAGGGCGCTGGGAAACCCGTTGAAATTAAGGTGACGGGCGGCAAGCTGGACCTGCGCGCCTTTCCAGACCCAAGCGAGCGTCAGTCAGGTGTCAGCCAAGGTGGCGGTCCGCTCTTTTTGTCGCTTGATAGTCTGCAAGTTTCGGCTGGCATAGCGCTGGAAAAGTTCCGCGGAGAGTTTAGCCAGACCGGCGGATTGAACGGGACATTTTTGGCGCTGGTCAATGGGCTTGCCCCGATCAAGGGAACTGTTGTTCCCGGCCAATTTGGAACGGCTGTGCGGATTGTCGGACAAGATGCAGGTCAGGTTCTGACGGCCGCCAAAATCTTTGCAAGTGCGCGCGGGGGCTCGCTTGATCTGACGCTAACGCCGCGGCAGTACCCGGGCCATTATGATGGGGATGTGCAGGTCAAAGACATTCGCGTGATCAATGCCTCGGTCTTGACCGAACTGCTGAATGCGATTTCGGTCGTCGGATTGTTAGAGCAGATGAATGGCAGTGGGTTGGTCTTTAACGAGGCGGATGGTTCCTTTGTGCTAACCCCCGAGGTCATACAAATCACCCGTGGATCTGCGGTTGGCGCCTCGTTAGGGGTATCAATGGCGGGAAATTATGAAACGGCCTCAGGCAGACTTGCCATGCAAGGCGTCGTCTCGCCGATTTATTTGCTTAACGGTATCGGTGCAATTTTCACCCGCAAAGGTGAGGGACTGTTTGGCTTTAACTACACCCTCAAAGGTACGTCCTCTGAGCCAGATGTCAGCGTCAATCCGCTGTCGATTTTCACCCCCGGAATGTTCAGAGACATTTTCAGGACACCTCTACCCGTCGCGCAAGGAAACGGCTGATGAAGCTATCCGATTTTGACTTTGAGCTGCCCGAAGACCTGATTGCAACGAGGCCCGCAAACCCGCGCAGCTCTGCGCGGTTGCTTTATGCGACAGGACAGACCATGGCGGATTTGGGCGTCGGTGATTTGCCCGATTTGTTGCGGGCGGGTGACCGGCTGATCCTGAACAACACCAAAGTTATCCCTGCCCGTTTGATGGGACAACGTGCCCGCGGCGACGCGGTTGCGAAAATCGAAGTGACCTTGTTAGAGGAAACGGCAGGCGTTTGGCGCGCGCTGGCCAAGCCGTTGCGTAAGGTTGAAATCGGCGAGGACATAGTCTTTGCCCCCGGGTTTTCTGCGACCGTTGTCGCAAAGACCTCTGGTGATCTGCATTTGCAATTTTTGCAAAGCGGAACAGAGTTTGAATTGGCTCTCTTGGCAACTGGGGCCATGCCTTTGCCCCCCTATATTGCCGCTCGGCGCAAGGCTGACGCGCAAGACAGTGTTGATTATCAGACCGTTTTCGCCAAGAATTCCGGGGCTGTTGCGGCACCAACGGCAAGTTTGCATTTCGATCTGGCCTTGATTGACACCCTGAGGGCCAAAGGCGTTACTTTTACCGAAGTGACCCTGCATGTGGGTGCAGGTACTTTTTTGCCGGTCAAGGTCGAAGATGTCACAACCCATAAGATGCATGCAGAATGGGGTGAAGTTACTCCACAGGCGGCGGCGGAGATCAATGCAACCAAAGCCGCAGGTGGGCGCGTTATTCCCGTGGGCACCACGGCGCTGCGGTTGATAGAAACTGCGGGGCGGTCGGGAAAGGTTGAGCCTTGGTCGGCTCCAACGGATATCTTCATCTACCCCGGCTTTACCTTTCAGATATGCGATGGGTTAATGACCAATTTTCACTTACCCAAATCAACGCTGCTGATGCTTATTTCTGCGCTGATGGGGAAAGACAGGGTGGACGAAATCTATGCCCATGCCATCAAGCAGCGATACCGATTTTTCTCGTACGGGGATGCGTCACTTTTGCTTCCCTAAAGGGCCCGTGTTCAAACCCTGACATTGTACCTATGACTTAACCCAAAATTGCGCCCAGTCTGCGCATAGATGTTTTCCACAAAGGAAGTTGCGGATGTTCAAGGTCGTATTGCAGTCTTGGCCTTTGTTGCTGGGCGTCATGCTGTTGATGGTCGGCAATGGCGTTCAGGGGTCATTGCTGGGCATCCGCGGCGCGTCAGAGGGGTTTTCTACCTTTGAGCTGTCGGTCGTCATGTCTGCCTATTTCCTTGGTTTTCTTGGCGGATCACAGTTGGCACCCAGCATGATCCGAAGGGTCGGGCATGTGCGGGTGTTTTCGGCCCTTGGCTCGATGATTTCGGCGGTCTTGATCCTTTATCCCATGCTCTTGGATGTTTGGGCATGGTCCTTGATGCGCGTGCTGATCGGGTTTTGCTTTTCCGGCATCTACGTGACTGCGGAAAGCTGGTTGAACAATACCGCCTCGAATGAAACGCGGGGTCAGGCATTGTCGGCCTATATGATCGTGCAAATGCTGGGGATCATTGCCTCGCAAGGCTTGTTGGCTTTGGGCGATCCCAGCGGATTTGGGCTGTTCATCATCCCTTCGGTCCTGGTGTCCTTGGCCTTTATGCCCATCTTGTTGGCCGACACACCAGCGCCGACATTTGACGCAATCGAACGGATGAGCTTTCGCAAACTATTTGTCACATCACCACTTGGTTGTGTTGGCATGATTTTGACGGGCGGGATATTTTCCGCAATGTTCGGAATGGCGTCGGTTTGGGGGGCAATGTCGTCGCTGACCGTGCAACAGATTGCGGCATTTGGTGCGTCGCTCTATGTAGGTGGATTGCTGTTGCAGTATCCGATCGGATGGTTGTCCGACCGCAACGACAGGCGTGCTTTGGTGCTATGGTTGTCGATCGCGGCGACCGTTGTAATGGCCATCGCGGCTTTTGTGCCGTTACCCTTTACTTTGCAGATCCTTGTAGCGCTTCTTTTAGGGGGGGCAATCAATCCGCTTTATTCGTTGCTGATCGCCCATACCAACGACTATTTGACCAAGACAGAAATGCCCGGCGCATCGGCGGGGCTGATCTTTTTGAACGGCCTAGGGGCGATCTTCGGGCCATTGGTGACAGGCTGGTTTATGACCCAAGTGGGCGCGTCTGGATATTTCATTTTCATCGGCGCGCTGTTTGCAATGTTGGCAGGCTATGCGGCATGGCGGATGTCACGCAGGAATGCACCAGCAGAGCAGGCGAGCTATGCAGGCCTTACACCCACAGCATCCTCTCTGGCTGTGGGCGCGGTTCTGAACCGTGATGCCAAGGCGGATGGACGCTGATTGTTGTGCGGCCTTGCGGGGCAGGGCGTTCCCTGTCACGCTTCGGATAGGTAGCTGGAGGATGCGATGTCTGATCCGATAGAGATTTTGGATTTTTGGTTGCACGAAGTCGGACCAGATGGCTGGTATGCTGCAGGCGACGCTTTGGACGCCGATATTAAAGATCGGTTCCACGATCTATGGATTGCGGCCCAGTCAGGCGGGCTTGAACATTGGAACGAAGGCGTTGCAGGATCGCTCGCGTTTATCGTTTTGTGTGATCAGTTTTCACGCAATATGCACCGTGGCACTGCGGAGGCCTTTGCGACTGATGCGCAGGCACGAGCAGCCGCGCGCATCGCTGTTGCGGCCGGGTGGGACCTTGACGCTCCAGAGCCAGAGCGGCAATTCTTTTACATGCCCTTTGAACATTCCGAAGACCCGGCGGATCAGGATATGGCGGTCAGCCTGTTGACCGAACGGCTGCCTTCGCATCCCGATATGGCGCTGCATGCCCGCGCGCACCGCGAAGTTATATCCAAGTTTGGCCGCTTTCCGTTTCGCAACGCAGCACTTGGGCGCGAGAGCACGGAACTGGAGCGTCAGTTTTTGACCGATGGCGGTTACGCCGCTGTCGTGACTGCGTTGCGTGCTCAAGATAAGGTCTAGACATGCGTGCGGTGCATGGGCCTAAGGCGAAGAGAGTGTTGCTTGGATTTTGAAAGTAGTTTAGTGGCAAACTACTTTCTTGGGTGGAGATAAGAATGGCAAGCCAGAACTTTGATGTTGTCGTCATCGGTGCCGGTCCCGGTGGCTATGTCGCGGCAATCCGCGCGTCGCAACTTGGTTTGAAGGTTGCCATTGTGGAGCGGGAAAACCTGGGCGGTATCTGCTTGAATTGGGGTTGCATCCCAACCAAGGCACTGCTGCGCAGCGCCGAAGTGTTTCACATGATGCACCGCGCCAAGGAATTCGGTCTGGCAGCCACTGGGATCAGCTTTGATCTGGATGCCGTTGTTGCACGCTCTCGTGGTGTGGCAAAACAGCTTTCGGGTGGCATTGGTCATTTGATGAAGAAGAATAAGGTCACCGTCGTGATGGGCGATGCCACGATCCCCGCCAAAGGGACAGTGCGCGTCACCACCGCCAAAGGTGTCGAAGACCTGACCGCCCCGGCGATCATTCTGGCAACGGGTGCGCGGGCGCGCGAATTGCCGGGACTTGAGGCGGACGGCGATTTGGTCTGGACTTACCGCCACGCCCTGCAACCCAAACGCATGCCCAAAAAGCTGCTGGTCATTGGATCGGGTGCGATTGGCATCGAATTTGCGTCTTTCTTCAACACTCTGGGAGCGGACACGACCGTGGTCGAGGTGATGGACCGCGTTTTGCCGGTCGAGGACGCCGAAATTTCTGCTTTTGCCAAGAAGGCCTTTGTCAAACAGGGCATGAAAATTCTTGAAAAGACCACGGTCAAGAAGCTTGACCGCGCTCCGGGTA
>JAAFIJ010000199.1 GCA_013298675.1 Rhodobacterales bacterium
GGGATGCCGAGCTAGACGCGTAAAAGGCACCCATAAAGTCGCATGCGTGCTTTTCACTTTCCCCAAAAGCTGGTTTCATAACTGGCTTTAAAGGGGAGCAATCATGATCGTTATCGACCTTACGTCGGCCACATTTAACATGGCGGTTGCGATGGCCTGCGGGGCATTGATCGGATCAGAACGCCAAGTGCGCCAACGGATGGCCGGCCTGCGCACCAATGCTTTGGTGGCCATGGGGGCGTCCAGTTTTGTTATCTTTTCGCAGCTTTTCGCCAATGAGGTCAGCCCGACAAGGGTCGCGGCACAAGTCGTCTCTGGGATAGGGTTTTTAGGGGCAGGGATCATCTACCGCGATGGTCTTAACGTAAAGGGCCTGAACACGGCTGCTACTCTCTGGTGTTCGGCGGCTGTTGGTTTGATGGCAGGCGCCTCTGCTTGGCCCTTTGCGGTGGTATTGACGCTGATGGTCGTCTTTGTGAACCTTGGCTTGCGGCCCTTGGTCAAGTTCCTAAAGAAACACACAAAGGCCGGCGCCTCACTTGCGCGCAGCTATCACGTCAGCATTGATTGCAAAACCGCAGATGAGGTTGCGATCAGGGCGCTGCTTTTGCGTTCATTCGGGCTTAACGGATTTTCGCTTGTCGATATGTCAGTGTCGCATCAGACCGATGCAACCAAATTGCTTTTTACTGTTCAAGCAGAGCTGGGCGAAACAGCAATTGAACAAACAATGACAAGAATTGCGGCCGAAGCAGGTGTGATCGGGCTAAGCTGGACGAACGTCGAAGAAGCCTAGCCTGTAACTTCTGTCCCAGCTGCGCTAGACAGGGAACAAGCTTTTGGTCTAAAAGGCAGTCGTTAGCGCTAACAAGATTTGTGTCCGCGCGATGAACTTTACGAGGTAAGCTATGGTTTCGCGGGTTATTCCAGTCGACGCGTTCGATCTTGTCATCTTTGGCGGGACCGGCGATCTGGCACGTCGCAAGATTTTTCCGGGTCTATACCGGCGCTATCTTGCAGGGCAAATGACCGCAGAGAGCCGGATCATTGGGGCTGCACGCGCAGAACTGACCGATATTGCTTTTCGGGAAATGATTGCTGCGGCCATTGACGAATTTGTACCCAAAGAACGCATAGATGCTGCGACCGTTGCCGGCTTCTTAGAGCGCATTTCTTATGTTCCGATTGATGCCAAAGGTGATTCTGGTTGGGCGCCTCTGCGGGCCAAAATGCGCCCGAGCATCGTGCGGGCGTTTTACTTTTCCGTCGCACCGTCCTTGTTCGGTGATTTGGCAGAACGTCTGCATGCTCATGATATTGCAGATAAATCCAGTCGAATCGTTGTGGAAAAACCCTTTGGTCGCGACCTTGCGTCGGCCAAGGCATTGAACTCAACTTTGGCGGACCATTTCCGCGAAGATCAGATTTACCGCATTGATCATTACCTGGGCAAAGAGACGGTGCAAAACCTGATGGCTGTGCGCTTTGCCAATATCTTGTTTGAACCCCTGTGGAAGTCCGAATATATCGATCACGTGCAGATCACTGTGTCTGAAACCGTTGATGTCGAAGGGCGCGGAGCCTATTACGACAAGTCAGGTGCAATGCGCGATATGGTGCAAAACCATATGATGCAGCTGTTATGCCTGATTGCCATGGAACCGCCCTACCATTTTGATCCCAATGCTGTGCGCGATGAAAAGCTAAAAGTCATTCGCGCGTTAGAAACTGTCCCAAGTGAAAACATCGTGCGGGGCCAGTATTTGGCGGGCGGCGGTGACGGCAGTTATCTGGAGCATTCAGAAAACCCAGCCTCAAAAACCGAAAGCTATATCGCGCTAAAGGTCAACATCGCCAATTGGCGGTGGAAAGGAACCCCGTTCTATTTGCGTACCGGCAAGAAATTGCGCGCCCGCGCCAGCGAGATCGCAATCACCTTCAAGGCCCCGCCGCATTCGATCTTTGATGACGTGCAAGGAGCACGTGAAAACGTGCTGGTAATCCGGTTGCAGCCGAACGAAGGCATGAACCTGATTGTAATGATCAAAGAACCCGGCCCGGGCGGTATGCGCCTGATGCAAGTGCCACTGGATATGGCTTTTGCCGATGCGCTTGGCGAACATTCTGAAGATATTCCAGACGCTTATGAGCGTTTGATCATGGACGTCATCCGTGGCAATCAAACTTTGTTCATGCGCGGTGACGAGGTAGAGGCAGCATGGGCATGGGCCGATCCGGTGATTTCCGGATGGGAAGCCCGCGGTGACAAACCACAAGGCTATGATCCGGGGTCAAGCGGCCCAGAAGATGCGCTGATGTTGATGCACCGCGACGGCCGTCGCTGGCGTGAGATCAAGGGATGAAGTTCGTCACCTATCCTGACCGCGAAGCGCTGATGCTGTCACTGGCCGATCAAATCGCGTCAGAGCTGTCAGAGGCGCTGAACCGCACGGGAAGCGCCGCTTTTTCCGTGCCCGGTGGTACGACTCCGGGCCCGATTTTTGATATTCTGTCAGGTGTGCATCTTGATTGGGCAAACGTCGCGGTTTTCCTAAATGATGAACGTTGGGTGGATGAGACAAGCCCACGGTCAAACACCCGGTTGTTGCGAGAGCGGTTGTTGGTCGGCTCCGCAGCGAAGGCCAGCTTGATCCCGCTCTATGCGCCGTCCGCTATGCCCGAGGATCAGATGGAGGCGCTGGCCGCTGGCTTGCAGCCGCATTTGCCGATTACAGTTTTGCTGCTGGGTATGGGCGCAGATATGCACACGGCCTCGCTTTTTCCCGGGGCGGACTTGCTGAAAGAGGCGCTTGCGCCTGACGCACCAATCCTGTTGCCGATGCGCGCCGAAGCGGCCGGTGAGCCACGGATCACTCTGTCGGCCCGTGTCTTGCAAGATGCCCTAAACATCCATGTTCTGATCACTGGCAGAGAGAAAAAAGCAGCGTATGAACGCGCTTTGACGTTGCCAGTCATCGACGCGCCGATAAGATCGATCCTTGATAACGCAACCATTCACTGGGCGGAGTAAGCCATGTCAAAACATTGGGATGCCTTGGCCAAACGCCATGCAGAGGTCAAAGACCGTGCGATTTTGGATCTGTTCGAATGGGCTGACCGGGCAGAGGTTTTTGCAGCCTCTGCCGGAGATATGATCCTAGATTATTCGAAAACCAATATTGACCTGGAAACACGGGATCTCTTGGTCGCATTGGCCAAGGACACCGGAGTAGCTGACAAGCGCGCGGCGATGTTTGGTGGGGAAAAAATCAACGATACAGAGGGCAGGGCGGTCCTGCACGTGGCCTTGCGCGCAGGCGACGACGCGGTGATCCGAGTTGACGGCGTAGATGTCATGCAGCAGATCAGAGCCACCCGTACGCGGATCGCCACCTTTGTGCGCGACGTCCGCGAGGGGCTATTTACGGGTCAAGGCGGCAAGATTACCGATGTGGTGAACATTGGTATTGGTGGTTCCGACCTTGGGCCAGTTATGGCCACGCTGGCGCTGGCACCCTATCATGATGGACCACGGGTTCATTACGTCTCTAACGTCGATGGGGCGCATATTCATGATGTGCTTGAAGGGTTGAACCCCGAGACCACTTTGGTGATCGTGGCGTCAAAAACCTTTACCACGATTGAAACGATGACCAATGCCGAAACCGCAAAGCGGTGGATGCAAACCAAGGTCGCCGACCCTGCAGCCCAGTTCGCTGCCGTATCAACGTCTGCTGAAAAGACCGCAGCGTTTGGCATCGACGGCGCACGCGTCTTTGGTTTTGAAGATTGGGTCGGCGGACGCTATTCGCTGTGGGGGCCGATCGGACTTGGTGTGATGCTGGCCATTGGTTCGGAAAACTTTGACCAATTTCTGGCCGGCGCCCGGGACATGGATCAGCGGTTCGTCAATGACCCATTTGAACGCAATATGCCCGTCATGTTGGCGCTTGTCGGCACATGGCATAATCAGATTTGCGGATACACAACCCGCGCCGTTTTGCCATATGATCAACGGCTTAGCCGTCTTCCTGCCTATTTCCAGCAATTGGAAATGGAGAGCAATGGCAAAGGTGTCGCTCTGGACGGATCGAACCTGACGCGCCCTTCTGGTCCCGTGGTCTGGGGAGAGCCGGGCACCAACGGTCAACACGCGTTTTATCAACTGATCCACCAAGGCACGCGCGTGGTTCCGTGCGAATTCTTTATCGCACGCAACGGCCATGAGCCTGACCTTGCCCACCAACACCTGCTTTTGGCCTCTAATTGCCTTGCGCAGTCCGAGGCGTTGATGCGCGGGCGTTCCTTGGGTGAGGCCACGGCGATCATGGCCAAAAAGGGCTTTACCGGGGCGGAATTGGACCGCCAGGCGCGGCACCGTGTGTTCCCCGGTAACCGCCCCTCGACCACGCTGGTTTACCCCAAATTGACGCCTTTCGTGCTGGGCCAAATCATCGCGCTTTACGAGCACCGCGTGTTTGTCGAAGGCGTGATCCTTGGCATCAATTCCTATGACCAATGGGGGGTGGAGTTGGGCAAAGAGCTGGCCCTTGCGCTGCAACCTATGCTTGAGGGCACGATGGATGCGGCCAGCAAAGATGGCTCGACGCGGGCACTTTTGGACTATCTCAGGGCCTAGTTCCAACCACGGAAGGGTTAAGTGGATTTGAAAAGTTTACAAGGGCAAGTCAAGCCCTTGTAAAAAATAACTAAATTTCGCATTAGCGTAGAGCTGCCGTCACAATGACCTCGACCTTATAGTCGGGCGTTGCAAGTTTTGCTTCACCCGTGGCGCGGGCAGGCGTGTTGCCTGCGGGAACCCAAGTATCCCAAACCTTGTTCATCTCACCAAACGTGGCCATGTCAGCCAACCAGATTTGTGCCGACAGGATACGCGTTTTGTCGGTGCCGGCTTCGGCCAAAATACGGTCAACTTCGGCCAAACAGGTCTTGGTCTGCGCCTCAACGCTGTCGCCCGGGTTGCCAACCTGGCCCGCCACCCAGACGATTCCGTTATAGCAAACGGCTTCAGACATTCTGGCACCGACGCCAATGCGTTTGATGTCATTGTTCATGGGACTTCCCTTTTTTCCACTTCGATGGCGTTTGCTAACGCAAGTCAAACCGAAGGGAAAGGGGATGGAGCGGGTGAAGGGAATCGAACCCTCGTATTCAGCTTGGGAAGCTGCTGCTCTACCATTGAGCTACACCCGCAACGCCTTTTGTGAATAGCGCCAGATTGGGCCAAGCGCAAGATGCGCGGTTCATACAATTCACGCGCCAGCTTGGGGTGAAGGGCCTGTTGGAACTGGGTCAAGATCACTGCCATCCAACCGATCGGCTTTGC
>JAAFIJ010000002.1 GCA_013298675.1 Rhodobacterales bacterium
CGGTAAAGAACGACTCGTCCTTAGCCGCGCCAACATGATAGACGCGCCGACCCACCGCACCCGCATACATTGCAAACTGCGCCGCCTCACCCGAGGTCACAATATCATCCCAGGCATCATCGGGAACCCCCATGCCCGCCAATTGCGCCGCGATCGCAGCCTTTGGGCGCGGCGCGTTTGTCAGCAAGATCACAGTGCCCCCTTGCGCGCGGTAGGCGCGAAGTGCCGCGACCGCTGCTGGAAACGGCGTTTTGCCGTTGTGCAGGCACCCCCACAGATCACACAAAACCGCATCGTAGCGGTTGGCGATAACCGAAAGGCTGGCGATGATCTGGGTCATTTTGCGTATCCTTGGGACAGGGGCGGCGTTGGTCTCTGTCTAACGAAACCTGTCCCAAAGCAAAAGGGCCAGAGTTGCCCCTGACCCCTTTCGTCCATCTCTCACAGCGAACCTTACATCTTTAGCATCGGGATAATCTGCTTTTTGCGGCTCATGATGCCCGGCAGGACGACCGTGTCGCCACTGACCTTGCAGCCAAATGATGCCTCGGCAATCTGTTTGACCAGATCATTCGGCACCAAGAGCGTCGCCTCTTCATTCAAGATGTCGATGACGAACAGCAACACCTGCTCTGCCCCGTCTTGTGTCGCCACGGCGGGCATGCTGGCCATCAGCGATGCCTTACGGTCCAAAACGACATTCGGCGAAGTGGTTTCAAGCACTGAAATCCGCAGTTCTTTACCAAGAACCGTGTATTCCTTGGAGTCCATCCGCAACAGTTCCGCGTCGCTAAAGGTCGAGACATCTGACTTGGCCGCGAACATTTGCGCTGCAAGCTCTGGGATCGACACACCCAGATCGGCAGCCAGCTTTTCGGCAACCGCCCGGTCATGCGGCGTGGTGGTTGGGCTGCGAAACTCTAGCGTATCAGACAAGATACAAGTCAGCATCGCACCTTTGATCGCACGCGGCGCGCGGGCCAGATCGTCGCCGATGATGTCATGCATCACGGTCGCGGTGCAGGCCAAGGGGCGAATGACAACATTAATAGGCGTTTTGGACTTTAGCCCGCCCACCAGCATATGGTGATCGATGATCGCCATGATTTGCGCATCATTGATCGAGGGCGGCAATTCGGCCGGGTTGTTGGTATCCACAATCACCACGCGGTCATCGGCTGTGACATCGCTGATAATCTGGGGCTTTGGCAGATCCCAGTGGCGCAACATAAACGCAGCTTCGGTATTGGGTTCGCCCAAAAGTACTGCCTTGGCCGGGGTGCCACGCACTTCGGTCAAATACCAGGCCCAAATCAGTGGCGAGCCGGTCGAATCGGTATCAGGGGATTTGTGGCCAAAAACCAAAGTGGTCATGCGTGATACTCTCAATGCGTCGATGTTCAGCGGTTCTTAAACGACTGGCCGTGAAATGTCACGCCACCGGGACATCGATCCAATGGCATTGCTGCAGCGCGGCAACACGCAGCGCAAAAGCCAAACCTTGCCACCGCATCGACACGCGGTTCTGCCCTTTCCTTTTCCGCATTGCCACGTCACTTTGGGGGCATGAGTGAAAATATGCGCCCCCGATTTTGGGAAACCATCCCGCTTAAGAAATTGAACGCCTCGGAATGGGAGGCGTTGTGTGACGGCTGCGGCAAATGTTGTCTGAACAAGATAGAATATGAAGACACTGGCGAGGTGGAATACACCCGCGTTGCGTGCAGACTGCTGGACGGTGAGACCTGCCGTTGCAGCAAATACGAAATTCGCCATCAGTTCGTACCAGATTGTGTGCGCCTGACACCCAAAACCTTGCCCAAGGTCGCCTATTGGATGCCCAACACTTGCGCCTATAAGCTGCTCTATCAAGGCAAACCCATTCCCGATTGGCACCCCCTGAACACCGGCGATCCTCAAAGCACCCACAGTTCCGGCAACTCGGTGCGCGGGTTGACCATTCCAGAATTCAGCGTCGAAGAAGATGACTGGGAAGATTACCTTTTTGCGGAGAAGCCTTGATGTTTTTTGCCTCAGACAATGGGTCCGGCGTTGCACCCGCGATATTGGCGGCGATGACCCGTGCGAATGACGGATACGCCCGCGGTTACGGCGCCGATGACGCCATGGTCCGGGTCCGCGACGAGATCAGACGCTTGTTTGAAGCACCCGATGCCGCCGTCTATCTTGTGGCAACAGGCACAGCCGCCAATGCCTTGGCCATCGCAACCTACTGCCCACCTTGGGGGGCCGTCTTTTGCCACACCACGGCGCATATCGCCGAAGACGAATGCGGGGCGCCTGAATTTTTCAGCGGTGGCGCAAAGCTGATCTTGGTCGACGGGCCGCACGGAAAGATCGACCCCGAGGCCATGGCGTTAGCTTTGGAAAAAACCGGATCTGGCGGGGTTCACGGGGTTCAGCGCGGCATGCTGTCAATCACCACCGTCACCGAAACGGGCACGGTCTATACACCTGCCGAAATCACTGCGCTGACGACGCTCGCACGGGCCCAAAACTTGCCTTGCCATCTGGACGGCGCGCGCTTTGCCAATGCGTTGGTCGTCTGTGGTGCCACGCCGGCCGAAATGACGTGGAAAGCGGGCATCGACGTTGTGTCCTTTGGCGGCACCAAAAATGGCTGCATGGGGGTTGAGGCGGTGATCATCTTTGATCCCGCCAAAGCGTGGGAGTTTGAACTGCGGCGCAAGCGTGCCGGGCATCTGTTTTCCAAACACCGCTATCTGTCGGCGCAAATGGAGGGGTATCTGGCCGATGGACTGTGGTTGCAGTTGGCGCGCAACGCCAATCTGATGGGCGCGCGGCTTGCCACTGGCTTGGCGCAGATCGACCATGTCAGTCTTGTCCACCCTGTCCACGCCAATATGCTGTTCCCAGAATGGGCGATTGGCACCCACGCGCGCGCCGAAGCGGCAGGAGCGGTTTATTATCCCTTCCCAGCACCCAAGGGGCGAGAACGCGCGCGTCTGGTTGCATCCTGGTCGACCACAGAGGCAGATGTTGACGCGCTATTGGCCGTTTTGCGCGGCTAACTTGCGTCCAGCTGGGCTTGGACCGCTTGGGCCACGTCTTGTGCATGGGTAATTGGCGCCATGTGAGCACTGCCTGCAACGGACAGGCGCGTCGCGTATCGTAAACGGCCAGTAAGGTTGGCCATCACCGCATCAATAATCGGCGGGCTGTTTGCACCTTCAACCAACAACACCGGCACTGTCAGCGCCTCTAGGGCGCCCGCGCGCAAAATCTGCGCCGCATCGTCCAGCAACACCGGATTTTGCGCCACGATAAGGTGAATGCGGTCGATGATATAGTCACGGGTGCGCGCGGGCAGGCTATCCAGCGTCTCTCCCGTGCCCCAAAATCCATGAAACACCCGCGCTGCTTCTACCCGGTGACCCGCCTGAACAAGAGCCGAAAACTGCAGATGCTGGGCGCGGAAGTCATCATAGGTTTTGGTGCCCCTTGCTGCAGCAAAAAGCACGGGTTCAAACAGCGTCAGGCTGCGCACAAGTTGCGGATGCTCGGCCGCGATCCGCAGGGACACGACACCGCCAAAGGAATGTCCAAAGAGATCAACCGGGGCTCCGCCGCCAATGAATTGCAATCGGCTAAGCGCCTCATCCGTCGCTTGGCCAATCAAGTCGCTGACCCCGTCCCAATCATATGCCTTGCCGTGACCTATTTGGTCTGGTGCGGTCACTGTGATGCCGGTCAGATGTTGCGTTAACCCCCTCCAAACGCCGCCGTGGGCGAGGCTGCAGTGAAGTGCCAGAACTGGACGAGTACCGCCACAGACCCATCCATGCGGTGGCGCCTGCATCAAAGAGACCCTGACAAGTGAAGGTCCAGATCCGCCAGACGGTCCTGACCCCAGAATTTTTGCGCGCCCACAATATAGAACGGCACGCCAAATACCCCAGCGGCGGCGGCTTGTTCCAAGTTTGAACCATAGGTTTCGGCGGCAGTTAACATTCCCTTGTCGGCAGTTGCCGCATCAAACCCATGTGCCACAAGAACCGCGCGCACCTCATCATCCTCGGCGATATTGCGGTTTTCGGCCCAAACCGCACGCCCAAAGCCGTGCACCAGCCCTGCCAAATCGCCGGCAGCACCCTTGGCAACCGCATTTTGCGCTGCAATCACGGCATAAGACGCAGGCGCTGGGTTTGCGGGCCAATAGGTTGGCCGCGTGTGAAGCGGCAGCCCTAACTTGGACGCTTGGCGTGACAAGTCTTGGGCATACCAGTCCTTGCGCGCATCGGACGCGTCCGTCATCGCGGTGGACCCCATACGAGCCGCAAGATTTCCGAAATGGACCGGAATATAGCGCACGGATGCATTGTGCCGTTTCGCGATCTCGTCCAACCGCTTGCCCGCAAGATAGACATAGGGCGAAAGCACCGTGAAATAATAGTCGATATGCGGCATTTCCAATTCCTTAGGCAGGGTTCACGGTTTGCAAGACCCTAACCCGGTGATAAGCGGTGTCAACGTCACGAATCCGTCACGAGTCCCCCCACGAACCCGTCGGTGCTGCTGCCCTCGGAAGTTGCCAAAGGATCAAAACAGATGGCTGCCATCACTGAACCAAAGCTCATTTCGGGCAATGCCAACATGCCACTGGCCAAAGCGATCGCGCGACGCATGTCTATGCACCGTGGCATGTCGGTCAATCTGGTTGATGCACGGATTGAACGGTTCAACGATCAAGAGATTTTCGTCGAGGTCTATGAGAACGTGCGCGGCGAGGATATGTATATCATCCAGCCCACATCGAACCCTGCAAATGACAACCTGATGGAATTGTTGATCATGTCGGATGCGCTGCGCCGCTCTTCCGCTGATCGCATCACCGCGGTAATTCCTTATTTTGGTTACGCCCGCCAAGACCGCCGCGCCAAGGCCCGCACGCCGATCACCGCGAAACTGGTGGCCAATATGATCGCCGAAGCTGGCATCGACCGCGTCCTGACGCTTGATCTGCACGCAGCCCAAATTCAGGGATTTTTCGACATTCCGGTGGACAACCTTTACGCCAGCCCGGTTTTCGCTTTGGACATCGAGCACCATTTCAAAGGCGCTATGGACGATATCATGGTCGTGTCGCCCGACGTTGGCGGTGTGGCCCGCGCGCGTGAACTGGCCAAGCGCATCAACGCGCCGCTATCGATCGTCGATAAACGCCGTGAAAAGGCAGGCGAGATCGCAGAGATGACAGTCATCGGCAATGTCGCGGGCAAGAAATGTATCATCGTGGACGACATCTGTGATACCGCAGGCACGCTGTGCAAGGCCGCCGAAGTGTTGATCGAAAACGGCGCAACTGAGGTGCATTCCTATATCACCCACGGTGTTTTGTCGGGTCCAGCTGTCGAACGCGTCACCAATTCGGTGATGAAATCGCTGGTCATCACCGACTCTATTGAACCATCGGAAGCGGTAAAATCCTGCCCGAACATCCGCATCGTTCCCACTGCCCCGATCTTTGCCCAAGCCATTTTGAACATCTGGGGCGGCATGTCGGTGTCGTCCTTGTTTGAAACAGAGACTTTGGTACCGATTTATGAAGGCATGTATCAGCGCGAGTGATCAGGAGCCCAAAACGGAGCCCTTTAACACCGCCAAGCATTGCCACTGGCAGGAGCGAACATGAACTTGCCGTCGTGGCGTCTGGCCTGTCTTAGCTGACATCCCAGTTGTCATCGCTGTTTGCGGCCCCGATCGCCATCCAATCAGCGCGCACCCGTGCGACACGGGTGTCGCCCCAAGTGCGAAACACCAGTTGAAATCCCGACACAGTGATCCCTTCAGCGGAAAGGTCGACCCGCGCGTTGTGCTTATTGTCGGTGTCCCACATGCTCATTGAAACCATCACTGACGGTACAGCGCTAAATGCTTCTTTGAACTTGATCACATGACGGCTTTCACGCTCGCCTTGTGATGTCCACATCGCCCCGCCATCCGCAAAATCAGAAAACAGGACACGCGTGCCCTGTTCAATTCCGACTGCCGATGCGTCAATTTTTTTCATGCAAAACATTCCTTAGCGGGAATTGATCTCACAAAAAACAGGCAAAAATGCGACCCAAATAGAAAAGGCCCCGTTTCCGGGGCCTTAGATGGGATCGCCATACGATCAGAACCCTGCGGCTGTCCGCATTGCAAGCAAATCAGCCACTGCTTTGTCGGCACTGTCCTTGTCCGAATTCACAGCTGCGGCTGCACTGGCATCCGCAATCAATGCATCCATCGACGACTGCGTAATCTCTTCTTGCGGAACAGCGCGTTCTGCCAAAACAGACACACCCGCCGCCGTGATTTCGGCAAAACCACCGGTCACGACATAGGATTTCGTACCTTCAGCCGAGATGATCCTCAGCACACCCGGGCGCAACGTCGTGATGGTGGGCGCATGGCCCTCCATCACTGTCAGGTCGCCATCAGCGCCTGGAATCTGCACCTCGGAGGCCGAGAGCGAGGCTAGCCTGCGCTCTGGGCTTACGAGGTCGAATTGCAGAGATCCTGCCATGATGCCCCCTTAGGCCGCTGCTGCAGCAAGACGCTGCGCCTTGGCCTTTACGTCTTCGATGCCGCCAACCATATAGAAGGCAGCTTCCGGTAGGTGATCATATTCACCAGCCACAACTGCCTTGAACGATGCGATGGTAACATCCAACGGAACCTGAACGCCGTCCGAACCGGTAAAGACTTTTGCCACGTCGAACGGCTGCGACAAGAAGCGTTCCAGCTTACGCGCACGGGCCACAGCGGTTTTGTCGTCTTCCGACAATTCGTCCATGCCAAGGATGGCGATGATGTCCTGCAGCGACTTGTAACGCTGAAGCACTTTCTGCACGTCGGTTGCGACCTTGTAGTGGTCTTCGCCGATGATCAGTGGATCCAGCAGACGCGAGGTCGAACCCAGTGGGTCCACAGCCGGATAGATGCCTTTTTCCGAGATCGAACGATCCAGAACCGTCGTTGCGTCCAAGTGGGCGAACGAGGTGGCTGGCGCAGGGTCGGTCAAGTCATCGGCTGGAACGTACACGGCCTGAACCGAGGTGATCGAACCGTTTTTGGTCGACGTGATGCGTTCCTGCATCATACCCATGTCGGTTGCCAGTGTTGGCTGATAGCCCACGGCGGATGGGATACGACCCAAAAGTGCGGACACTTCGGAACCAGCTTGGGTAAAGCGGAAGATGTTGTCCACAAAGAACAAAACGTCTGCGCCGGTTTCGTCGCGGAACTGTTCTGCCATGGTCAGACCCGACAAAGCGATCCGCATGCGCGCACCCGGAGGCTCGTTCATCTGGCCGTACACCAGTGCGATTTTCGACTTGGACATGTCTTCCAGATCGATAACGCCGGATTCGATCATCTCGTGATAAAGGTCGTTACCTTCACGGGTACGCTCACCCACGCCTGCGAACACCGAAACGCCCGAGTGCACTTTTGCGATGTTGTTGATCAATTCCATGATCAAAACGGTCTTGCCCACACCAGCGCCGCCGAACAGACCGATTTTGCCGCCCTTGGTATAAGGGGCCAACAGGTCGATCACCTTGATACCGGTCACAAGGATCTGGCTTTCTGTCGCCTGCTCGTCAAAGCCAGGCGCTTTCTGGTGGATCGAACGGGTTTCGGTCGCGTTCACCGGGCCGCGCTCGTCTACGGGCTCGCCGATCACGTTCATGATGCGGCCAAGCGTCGCTTTGCCAACCGGAACCTGAATTGGCGCACCGGTGTCGGACACGGGTGCACCGCGAACCAGACCTTCGGTTGCGTCCATTGCAACGGCGCGGACGGTGTTTTCGCCAAGGTGCTGGGCCACTTCGAGGACCAGTTTCTTGCCGTTATTGTCAGTGATCAGTGCGTTCAAAATCGCGGGAAGTTCGCCCGTGAACTGCACGTCAACCACGGCGCCGATGACCTGCGTCACCTTGCCTGCCGCGGCAGCTGCTTTCGGTGCTTTTGCCATAGTGTTTCTCCAGTTCGTCAGAGCGCTTCAGCGCCCGAAATGATTTCGATAAGCTCTTTGGTGATCGCAGCCTGACGCGAGCGGTTGTAGATCGTGGTGTACTTTGTGATCATCTCACCTGCGTTGCGCGTCGCGTTGTCCATGGCGCTCATCCGAGCCCCTTGTTCAGACGCGCCGTTTTCAAGCAAAGCCGTGAAAATCTGCGTTGCCACACCGCGCGGCAAGAGGTCGGCAAGAATCGCCTCTTCGCTGGGTTCATAGTCGTACAATGCATTGGCACTGCCCGCCTCAAACTTGGCTGGGATGATTTGCTGCGCAGTCGGGATCTGGGCGATTACCGACTGGAAGCGGTTGTAGAAGATGGTGACCACGTCACATTCGCCAGCCTCAAACCGGGCCAGAATGTCACGGGCGACGCTTTGCGCATTGGCATAGCCGACACGCTTGACTTCGGACATGTCAACATGCCCGACCATATTCGACGCATAATCCCGGCGCAGCTGTTCGCGGCCTTTTTTGCCAACGGTCAGAATTTTCACCGTTTTGCCCTGCGCGATCAGCTCATTCGCCTTTGCACGGGCAAGCCGCACGATGGTCGAGTTAAAGCCGCCGCACAAACCGCGCTCAGAGGTCATGACGACCAAAAGCTGTACTTTGTCGCTGCCCGTCCCGGCAAGAAGCCGGGGCGCGCTGGCGGATGTTGCTGCCGATGCCGAAAGCCCCCCCATTACCGCGTTCATCCGCTCGGCATAGGGCCGGGCAGCTTCAGCGGATTCTTGGGCGCGGCGCAGTTTCGCCGCAGAGACCATCTGCATCGCCTTGGTAATCTTGCGCGTATTCTTGATACTCGCAATCTTGTTTTTTAGATCCTTAAGGCTGGGCATGCGTTATCTCCCCTGCCCCGCCGTTAGGCGAAGTCTTTCACAAACGCTGCGATTTCGGCCTTGATGGCTTTCTCCAGATCGCCCGAAACCTTACGGTCGTTCTTGGTGATGTCTTCCAACAAAGCGTTGCCGGTGGTGCGCAGGTGCTTCAACAGACCTTCTTCGAAACGGCCCACGTCCTTAACCGCAACCTTGTCCAACGCGCCCGACGTACCTGCATAAATCACGCAGACGATTTCGGCATTCGTTAGCGGCGCATACTGTGGCTGCTTCATCAATTCAGTCAGACGCGCGCCACGGTTCAGCAGCGCTTGGGTTGACGCGTCAAGGTCGGAACCAAACTGCGCAAAGGCCGCCATTTCGCGGTACTGAGCAAGTTCAAGTTTAACCTTACCAGCAACCGACTTCATTGCGTTGGTTTGTGCAGACGAACCCACACGCGAAACCGACAGACCGGTGTTCACAGCAGGGCGGATGCCCTGGTAGAACAATTCGGTTTCAAGGAAGATCTGACCGTCGGTGATCGAGATCACGTTGGTCGGAATAAACGCCGAAACGTCACCGCCTTGGGTTTCAATGATCGGCAGAGCGGTCAACGAACCCGAACCGAAATCGGCGTTCAACTTGGAAGAACGCTCTAGCAAACGGCTGTGGAGATAGAAAACGTCGCCAGGATAGGCTTCGCGGCCTGGTGGGCGGCGCAAAAGCAACGACATCTGGCGGTATGCAACAGCCTGCTTGGACAAGTCATCATAGATGATCAGGGCGTGGCGGCCGTTGTCGCGGAAGAATTCTGCCATCGAGGTCGCGGCATAAGGTGCGAGGAACTGAAGCGGTGCTGGGTCGGATGCGGTTGCAGCCACAACGATCGTGTACTTGATCGCGCCCGACTCTTCCAACTTCTTCACCAACTGCGCCACGGTCGAACGTTTTTGACCGATCGCCACATAGATGCAGTACAGTTTCTTGCCTTCATCGTCGCCAGCGGCTTCGTTGTAGGATTTTTGGTTCAGAATGGTGTCCAAAGCCACGGCAGTTTTGCCGGTCTGGCGGTCACCGATGATCAATTCGCGCTGGCCACGGCCAACAGGGATCATCGCGTCAACGGCCTTTAGGCCCGTCGCCATCGGCTCATGCACCGATTTACGCGGAATGATGCCCGGCGCTTTGACGTCTGCCTGGCGACGCTCGGTCGACACAATCGGGCCTTTGCCGTCGATTGGGTTGCCAAGACCGTCAACAACGCGGCCCAGCAGGCCGTTGCCAACTGGAACGTCAACGATGGATTTGGTGCGCTTAACAACGTCACCTTCTTTGATGTCCTGGTCCGAACCAAAGATAACGATACCGACGTTATCTACTTCAAGGTTCAAAGCCATCCCGCGGATACCGCCGGGGAATTCCACCATTTCACCAGCTTGGACATTGTCCAACCCGTGAACGCGGGCGATGCCGTCACCGACGGACAGCACGCGACCAACTTCGGCGACTTGTGCGTCCTTACCAAAGTTCTTGATCTGATCCTTAAGGATCGCAGAGATCTCAGCAGCCTGAATTCCCATCACCCAACCTCTTTCATTGCATTCTGGAGAGCTGCGAGCTTGGACTTGACCGAAGTGTCGATCATGACCGAGCCGAGCTTTACGATAAGACCGCCGATAAGGGATTCATCAACGGAGGTGTTCAATTTCACGTCTTTGCCAACGCTGGCTTTCAGCGTGGCGGCAAGTTTCTTGGACTGCGCAGCAGACAAGGCAGAAGCGGCAACGACATCAGCCGTCATCTCGCCCTTTTCGTCGGCGATCCGCATTTTCAGGTTGGCCACAAGTTGCGGCACAACAAACAACCGCCGCTTTGACGCCATCAAGGCCAAAGTGTTGGCGCTTAGCGCTGAAAGACCCATCTTGGCCGCAATCGCCGCAATCGCCGCCGCTTGTTCGTCGCGACCAACAATCGGCGACGCGATCATTTCCGACAACTCTGGGGACGCTTTCAGGGCTGCCTCAATCGCGTTGGCGTCGGCTTCAAGCGAAGCCACGGCATTTTCGTCTTTGGCTAATTCAAACATGGCCTGCGCGTAACGCGAGGCTATGCCTAGAGAGATCGAAGCTGGCTCGGACACGTCATCCCTTCCGCTGTCTAAGACCCCACGAACGCCTCGGTTGGAAACATCCCAACTGGGGCGCAAGCAAGGTGCATGCGTCTGTCGATTTTGGGCGTCTCTAGCAGAGCGTTCGCAACCCCGCAACAGGGTTGGGCCGGATATTTTGGTCCAGCCTCGCGCTTTTGTCTTGATGGTCGAATTCAAGCGCCCCGGAGTGTGAAAAACCGTGGCAGATCGCAAAGATCAGCAGCAATGCCGCCACAGTCCTTCGCGCGAGTCTGCATGAAACAGGCGCAACGGCTTGTCCGGCACAGATAGAGCCCACGCCGCATTGTTTCTGATTCTACTGCTAATACGTTCGCGAGAGTTTTTGCGCAGTCTTTTTGCCAAGCCTTAAGGCCCGTGTTTGGCAGTTGGGCTTGGCACCGGCTGTCCCATGCCTTCCAAAACGCGCATTGGCCGCTTGACGACCGCGCCAAGCCCCCCTCGGGTCGGCGCATAGACCTGCTTTGACACCTCGATCATCAAAACCCCACCCGACAACCAAGGGAGCCTGCGTCCTGCTTGTTCCCAAAAGTTTGAGGTGCGCAGCCAGAATGGCGCTTGGCTTGGTGGGACATGCAGCACCGTGACGTTTCGTTCCGGCGTAAAACCAAACGATCGCAGCTGCGTCTCAAGTTGACGCGCCGAATAGGGACGGCCAAAGCCAAAGGGCGTCGCGTCGCTACGCGACCACAGGCCAACCCGGTTTGGCACCACAAACAGTGCTTTGCCGCCGGGGCCCAACACGCGGTGGGCCTCTTCCAAAACCGCTCCAGGATTCTCGGATGTTTCCAAACCATGCATCACCGCCAAGCGGTCAACCATCCCCGTCGGCAGCGGCCAGCTGGTTTCCTCACACAAAACCGAAACGTTATCCATGCCGGCGGGCCAAGGCATCACCCCTTGCGGTCCCGGCATCAGCCCCACAACCCGCCGCGAAGTTTCCAGATAAGGACGCAACAAAGGCACCGCAAAACCAAACCCTGCGACAGTATGCCCCACCATCGGCGCCCACATTTCCAACATGCGGTCGCGGATCGCGCGCTGCGCCACCCGGCCCAATTGGGTGCGGTAATAGAAATTCCGAAGATCCTGCACATCAAGATGCATTGTGGTCCCAGCGTTTGGCGGTCTAGTCTAAAGGTGCACAATAGCGAAGCTGGGGGCAAAGACCATGGCGCTTGAACTCGTGACGATCCCTTGCCTTGCGGATAACTATGCTTATTTGATCCATGACCCGGTCAGCGGCCGAACCGCCGTCGTCGATGTGCCAGAGACAGCACCGATCTTGCGCGAACTGACGTTTCGCGAGTGGACGTTAAGCGATATATTTTTGACCCATCATCATGATGATCACATCCTTGGTGTAGCCGAACTGCGCCGCATAACCGGAGCACGTGTCTGGGGCGCGGGAGCCGACCGGCACCGGCTGCCCCGGTTGGATGAGGTTCTGGGGGCGGGCGACGAAATAAACTTTGGCACCGATACTGGCATCGTCATAGATGTGCCCGGCCACACCTTGGGCCATATCGCCTTTTACTTTGCAAAAGCCGGGCTTGCCTTTACCGGTGACAGCCTGATGGCAGGCGGCTGCGGTCGTTTGTTTGAAGGTGGACCAGATCAGATGTGGGCCACCCTGACAAAATTGGCTGCATTGCCGCCGGAAACGCTTATATGTTCAGGCCATGAATACACCGCCTCAAACCTGCGTTTTGCCGCGAGTATAGAGCCCGAGAACCCCGCGATCATGGCGCGGATCATGCGCGTGGCAAAAGCCCGCGCCGAGGGCCGCGCCACAGTGCCGTCCCGCCTGATGGGTGAATTGCAAACAAATCCGTTTTTGCGCGCAGGCGAACCTGCTGTCAAAGCCGCTGTCGGTCTGGACGATGCCGCCGACGCCGTGGTTTTTGCCGAATTGCGGGCCCGCAAAGACAGGTTCTAGGTCCCCACGCCAGCGACTTGCCTCACAATCAATCACTTTTGTCGTGAACGACCCACTGATTTCGATCAAGTTTCGTTTTAGGCCTTGAAACCGCCAGAATAAAACCGATCCTTAACTCTATGAGGCCATGGTCGTAACGGGTCACTCACCCGTCCGACCCGCAGGACAGGAGCACAAAACGTGCCATCTTTTTCGACGACACTTGAACAAGCCATTCATTCAGCCTTGGCAATGGCCAATGCCCGTAAGCATGAACTTGCAACGCTAGAGCATTTACTGTTGGCCCTGACCGAAGAGCCCGAGGCTGCACGCGTCATGAAGGCCTGCATGGTCGACATCGATGCACTGCGCAAAACTTTGGTCGATTTCATCGACGACGATCTGTCGACCCTTGTGACGGACGTCGAAGGGTCAGAGGCAGTTCCAACCGCGGCTTTCCAGCGCGTGATCCAGCGTGCCGCGATCCATGTGCAATCTTCGGGTCGCAATGAGGTGACGGGGGCCAACGTTCTGGTCGCGATCTTTGCTGAACGCGAATCCAACGCCGCTTATTTCCTGCAAGAACAGGATATGACCCGCTACGACGCGGTCAATTTTATCGCCCACGGCGTGGCGAAAGACCCGTCTTTTGGTGAAACTCGCCCTGTTACGGGTGCCGAAGAACACCATGAGACGCCAAAAGCCGAAGCTGGAGAGGTCAAAGAATCGGCGCTGTCAAAATATTGCGTTGATCTGAACGTCAAGGCAAAGATGGGCGATGTCGACCCGCTGATCGGCCGCGAAGCAGAGGTGGAACGCTGCATTCAAGTGCTATGCCGCCGCCGCAAAAACAACCCGCTGTTGGTGGGTGATCCGGGCGTAGGCAAAACGGCAATTGCCGAAGGCTTGGCGTGGAAAATCATCAACAAGCAAACACCAGAGATTTTGGCCCATGCTACGATCTATAGCCTTGATATGGGCGCACTTTTGGCTGGAACCCGCTATCGCGGCGACTTTGAAGAACGCCTGAAAGCCGTGATGAAAGAGATGGAGGATCATCCAGATGCCATCCTCTTTATTGACGAGATTCATACGGTTATTGGTGCTGGCGCCACGTCTGGCGGTGCGATGGATGCGTCAAACCTGCTGAAACCAGCCCTTCAGGGCGGCAAACTGCGCTGCATGGGATCGACCACTTACAAAGAGTTCCGTCAGCACTTTGAAAAGGACCGCGCCCTTGCGCGCCGTTTCCAAAAGATTGACGTGAACGAACCCTCGGTTCCAGATGCGATCAAGATCCTGATGGGTCTGAAACCGCATTTTGAGGAACACCACGACCTGCGTTACACGAATGAAGCGATCAAAACCGCCGTCGAACTTGCCGCGCGCTATATCCACGACCGCAAGCTTCCCGACTCTGCGATTGACGTGATCGATGAGGCGGGGGCCGCCCAGCACCTGCTGTCTGACAGCAAACGTCGCAAGACCCTTGGCATCAAAGAGATAGAGGCCGTGGTCGCCAAAATCGCCCGCATCCCGGCAAAGTCTGTGTCCAAGGATGATGCCGAAACCCTGCGCGATCTGGAAAAGAACCTTAAACGGGTGGTGTTTGGCCAAGACAAGGCCGTCGATGCCCTTTGTTCGGCAATCAAACTGGCCCGCGCGGGTCTGCGCGAACCGGAAAAACCTATTGGCAACTATCTGTTTGCCGGACCAACGGGTGTTGGCAAGACCGAGGTGGCAAAACAACTCGCTTCGGCCTTGGGTGTCGAATTGCTGCGGTTTGACATGTCGGAGTACATGGAAAAGCACGCGGTTTCACGTTTGATCGGCGCTCCTCCCGGATATGTCGGGTTTGATCAGGGTGGCATGTTGACCGACGGCATCGACCAGCACCCGCACTGTGTGCTGTTGCTCGATGAGATGGAAAAAGCGCACCCGGATGTTTACAACATCCTGTTGCAGGTGATGGACCATGGCAAATTGACCGATCACAACGGTCGCACCGTCGATTTCCGCAATGTAATCCTGATCATGACGTCAAACGCGGGTGCTTCCGAAATGGCCAAAGAAGCGATCGGTTTCGGCCGCGATCGGCGCACGGGTGAAGACACAGCCGCGATTGAGCGGACATTCACGCCCGAATTCCGCAACCGTCTGGATGCGGTCATCGCCTTTGCACCGCTTGGCAAGGAAGTGATTTTCCAAGTCGTCACGAAATTCGTGCTGCAACTTGAGGCGCAACTTTTGGACCGGAATGTCCATATTGACCTCACGCCAGAGGCCGCTGCGTGGTTGGGCGAAAAGGGGTATGACGACAAGATGGGCGCGCGACCATTGGGCCGCGTGATCCAAGAGCACATCAAGAAACCGCTGGCCGAAGAACTTCTGTTCGGAAAGTTGACAAAGGGCGGCACAGTGCACGTGGGCGTCAAGGGCGCAGACCTGCATCTGACCTTTGAAGAGCCGCAAAAGGCGCGCATCTCGGGCGTTAAACCGCCCCTGCTTACCGCAGAGTAATCTTGGCTACTGCAGCAAAAGGCCCCCGGATTTCCGGGGGCCTTTTCACAAGCGCAAGAGCCTGAAATCACCAGAACCAGGCAAGGAATGCTGCGCAGCAATTTGGGGAAATGCTGCGCAGCATTACAATAAAATCAATCGGTTACGTTAAATCATTTCGCTCATCTTGACGACACGACCCTCTTTCACAGACAAGACCGCTGCATCCGCCAAAGCAAGGGCAATCAACCCGTCCTCGCCCGATGGCTCTGCCTTGCCTTTGCCACCCAAAGCCGCAATAAATTGCGCAATCTCTGCGGCGTAAGCCTCGGTATAGCGGGTCATGAAAAAGTCGTGCAGGGGCGGACGGGTATAGCCCGCACCAGTTGCGACCTCAATCGATACGGGGCGCTGATTTTCGGCACTGACCGCACCTTTGGACCCGTGCACTTCGATCCGCTGATCGTAGCCGTAGGTGGCACGGCGCGAATTTGAAATCATCGCTTGCTTACCTGATTTGGTTTTCAACAAGACTTGAACGGAATCGAAATCGCCCGCAGCACCGATGGCTGGATCGACCAGAACCGCCGCGGTTGCAACCACTTCGGAAATCTCCTCGCCCAGCAAAAAGCGGGCCATGTCAAAGTCATGGATGGTCATATCACGGAATATGCCGCCCGAACGCTTGATGTAATCCACCGGAGGCGCACCTGGATCGCGGCTTGTGATCACAGCCATTTCGACGTCACCAATCGTGCCCTTGTCAATTTCGGCGCGAACGGCGCGGAAATGCGGGTCAAAGCGGCGGTTAAATCCGACCATCAGCGTGCCCTTGTGCTTGCGCACCACTTCAAGACAGCTTTTCACCCGCGCAAGCGACAGATCAATCGGCTTTTCGCAGAAAACAGCGATGCCCGCCTTGACGAACTTTTCGATCAAATCGGCATGCGTGTCGGTGGGGGTGCAAATGACCACCGCATCGATATCCTTGGCCGCAAGAATGGCCTCAATGCTGCGCACTTCGCAGCCATAAAGATCAGCGATCGATTTTGCCGCCGCAGGCATCGCATCGGCCACAGCAACCAGCGTTGCGTTGCTGTCGGCTGACACGGCCTTGGCATGCACCTTACCAATACGGCCAGCGCCCAAAAGTCCGAACCTTACAGTCATATCCGTCTCCTTCTTGGGAACATCCCAAAATCAATTTAGCTTTTCTGTCTGATTGCCTTGGCTCACAATCCAAAGTGGTCCAAAGCGCGATCGGGAAGATTTCAGGCAGCCGCACCTTCGCTGCCCTTGACCCCGGTAATATAGGACACAATGTCATTGCCATCAGTTTCATCGCGGCGCAAGCTTGCCACGATGCGACCGCGACGGAAAACCACGATGCGGTCAACCAAATCAAAGACTTGGCGCAAGTTATGGCTAACCAGGATCAACGGTACACCACGCTCTTTCAAGCCACGGATGATGTTTTCCACCTGTGCGGTTTCCTGCACGCCTAGTGCTGCAGTCGGCTCATCCATGATGACCAGCTTTGACGCAAAAGCCGCGGTGCGCGCGATAGACACGCATTGGCGCTGACCGCCCGACATATTGCGGATCGGGTTGTCGACGTTGGGAATTTTCACCGCCGTGGTCTTCAGCGCCTCTAGGGTACGCTCACGCATGGTTTTGCGATCAAGAATAGAAAACGGTCCAAGGCGCAATTTGTACAACTCTCGCCCCAAGAACAGGTTCGAGGGAACATCCAGATCGTCTGCCAAGGCAAGCGTTTGGAACACGGTTTCAATGCCCGCCTCACGTGCCTGCAACGGGCCTGCAAAGCTGACGTCTTGGCCGTCAAAGAAAACCTTTCCGGCAGTACGTTGCTCGACGGCAGTGATCTGGCGCACAAAGGTCGATTTGCCAGCACCGTTGTCGCCCACGACCGCAACGTGTTCACCCGCGCGCAAAGTAAAGTTGGCATCGTCCAACGCATGCACACCGCCGTAATGCTTGGTCAGACCGCGCGTCTCAAGAATGATATCGCTCATCGCTCAGCTCCTCGCCCGGCCTTTTTGCCGCCATTGGTCCAGCACAACTGCACTGATGATGATCACGCCTTTGACCATTTCTTGATAATACGCGTCCAGTTTCAAGAACGTGAACCCAGAGATGATCACGCCGAAAATTAACGCACCAATCACTGTGCCGACGATAGACCCGCGCCCGCCCTGCAAGGATATGCCGCCGATGACTGCCATCGCGATGGCGTCAAGTTCGTACATCACCCCCATATTCGCTTGCGCCGTTTGGCCTTTGGAGGACACGACGATGGCCGCGATAGAGGCAAGCATCCCGGCAATGACATAGACCAGCACCTTGTGGCGATCGACATTGATCCCCGACATCCGGGTGGCTTGTTCATTAGAACCAATGGCATAGCTGTGCTTGCCGTATCGGGTATAGGTCATGATGAGATGAAACAGCACCGCCAAAGCGATGAACACAATCACCGGGCGCATCCCGGTGCCGATGGCATTATAGCTTTCGGTTGGAAAGGAAATCGGGTTACCAGTCGACCACCAGCGCGCAAAACCCCGCGCCGAAACCATCATACCTAACGTGGCGATGAACGGCGGGATTTTGGTATACGCGATCAGCGCGCCATTGATCAAACCTGCCAGCATACCCACGCAAAGCCCGATCAAGATTGGCAGCAGAACCGGCAAATCCATTGCCCATTCGCCAAAAATCGCTTTGGGATTGGGGTTGCCGTTGACCAACGCTGTTTGCGCAAAACTCATGGCGACCATGGCTGTCGCGCCAACAATGGACCCTGACGACAGGTCTATGCCACCGGTAATGATCACTTGGGTTACGCCCAAGGCGATGATGCCAACTGTGGCCACTTGCAAAATAATGATTGAAAGGCGCTGCGTGTTGAACAGACCTTCAGTGCCTTCACGGGTGTTAAACAAAAAGCTTTCGCCAATGATCAGGCGGCCCAGCAGTTCAAACACCACAACGATGATGACAAAAGCGATGAATACGTTGAACTCTTGAGGTCGCGCCTTTTTCGTGGGGTCATATTTCAACCCCCCAAGGCCATGTGTCGGCTCTGTCACGTCGCTCTCCCCCGATGTGAACTCGTGTCTTAGTTTGGCTGCATTTTCCGGCGCAAGCCAGAAGAAATAGGGGGCAGCGTTTGCACACTGCCCCCACCCAAACAGGTTAAGGATCAGTTCTTGTTGGCGTAGTCTGCAACATTCGCAGGGGTCACCAATTGGAACGGAATGTAGACTTTCTGCTCAACTGCTTCGCCCTTCGACAGCTTGATCGCTGCGTCCAATGCGCCTGAGCCTTGACCAGCCGCGTCCTGGAACACGGTCACGTCCAGATCGCCTGCCTGCATGGCCGCAAGCGCGTCCTGAGTCGCGTCAACGCCGCCAACCACGACAGTCGCCATGTCGATGCCAGCAGCTTTCAGCGCCTGAATTGCGCCAATAGCCATTTCGTCGTTGTTTGCAATCACGCCATCAAATGCAGTACCTGTGGACAACCAGTTGGTCATCAGGGTTTGTGCCTGATCACGGCTCCAGTTGGCGGTCTGCTCGTCAATGATCGTCAACTCAACTGCGCATTTGCCAGCAGCCATCACGTCATGGATGTCGGCGGTACGCTGAACGGCGGCTTGGTTGGAAAGTTCGCCCATCATGACATAGACCGATGCCTTGTCTTTGCCTGCCGCTTTCAACTGCGCGCAAACTTCGATGGTTTCCAACGTGCCCGAGTCTACTTCATTCGACGCCACAAACGCCTGATTGTCAGGCAAGCTGTCGACGTTGATCGGCTGACGGTTCACATAAACCAGCGGGATGTTCGCTGCAGCGGCCGCGTCGGACATCGCTTGGGTTGCCGAGGTGTCAACCGCGTTGACAATGATTGCCGAAACGCCAGACGCGATGAAGTTGTTGATCTGGTCCAACTGCTTGGCCACGTCATTTGCCGCGTCTTCGATCTGGATCTCGACACCCAATTCCGTTGCTTTGGCATCCAAGCCGTTACGCAGAACGGTCAGGAAGTTATCGTCAAACGCCGCCATGGAAACGCCGATGCCGTCTGCCATCGCGCTGGAGCCCATAAGTGCTGCAAACCCAGCGATGATCAAAGTTTTTTTCATATCTAGTCCTCCACTAAAGGTGTCCGGCACACCGTTCTCTCCCACCGGACCGCCGGTTAAGGCGGTTATTCGCTTGCCGCCCTTAGGCGGCAACACCTTGCCGAATGAACTCCATAGAGGCACTCAGCGCAGATTTCGGATCGCGCAATGCATGAACACTGGGCGCAAATGGTTCATAGGAAATCGGGCCCTGATACCCCGCGGCGCGCAAAGCGCGGATCTGGGCCACGTTGCCAAGCAGGTCGTTGCCATCAACCAAAACGCGGTGTGGATCGCGCATGTCGTTGACGTAAAGCGAGGCATCGACCACGCCCGATACATGGACAATTCCGGTCAGGTCCGGGTAGATCGGGCCACCCCCTGCCAAGGCGTGGTGGAAGGTGTCATGGACGATGAAGTAAGTTCCACGCCCGTCGACGGAATCGATCACCTCGGCAAGGATGTCTTTGTAACGCAAGGAACAAACCTCAAAGCCTAACGGCTCAACCATGGCTTTCAGACCATGCGCTTTTAGCATCGGCAGCAGTTCCGAAAGGGCCAGATGTGCCGCCGCACGACTGTCGGCACGGCTGGTGGCCACCCCATCGTTGCGCGGGATCAAGCTGATCGCTTCGGCCCCCGCAGCAACCGCAATTTTCATCAACGCGTCAGCCTCGGCGCGTTTCACAGGCGACCAATCGTTGAACATTTTGACTTCAGCCAACGCCAGAAACCGCAAGCCACGTGCCTTTACGGCCGCGCCAACCGTGACAGGGTCCGCGCCACTAAAAAGTGTTCCGGGCAGGTCATTTCGAAATTCAACACCAACACATCCTAGGTCTTTGGAGAGGTCCAAGAACGCCTCCCAACCCAAATTTGGGGCTGTCATGTGATTTAGGGCAAAAGGCAGCATTCAGGGCAATCCTCAACGACTCGGGCCATTATTACCCGCTTTGGTATTTTTATTCCATTTTTAAATTCCGGCAATCAGAAATTCCAACCTGCTGCATTTGTCTGACGATTTTTGACGATATTTCTTGCTGCCTTTTTTCACAGTGCTACAATTAGACACTGAGACCATCGTCAAATTGATTCCGCCAAGTGCAAATCAGGCGCAAGAAAATGCTGGATACCGCCACGCGTGGCACCGCCAATTGCGGTGCTTGCCATCGTGTTAAGCAGCGCGCGGCACAGCTTTTCAAGCGGTGTGTCGATAACCATTGTCACCAGACCTTCGGCCAACCCTGCGCGTGATTCAGGGGTGAACGCCGAAACGACCATGGCCAGATTGCCCTTTGGCCGCGCCTCACGCAGGGCAGAGATCGCGCCTTCCATTCCACCGCCAGAAACGTAAATGCCGCGCAGGTCTGCATGGCGGGACAACAGGTTTAGCGTGGCCTCATAGGTCAATTGCCGGGTCTCTAGGTTAACCAGTGTGTCCAAAACTGACAGATGTGGCGCGCATTCGCGCAAGTATCCGCGAAAACCCGTCTCGCGCAGTTCGTGGCCGTGAAACCGGTGACCACCGATGAAAACCGCGACAACGCCCGGCTTTTTGATGGTTTGATGCATGACCCAGCCTGCGGTTCTACCAACTTTCAGATTGTTCAGACCAAAATAACCCGCCCGAGCCCCTTGCGCGAAGTCTGTCAGCAAAGAGAATGTTGCCAACCCTTTGGCCGATAACTCTTCAACTGCTGCAGTAACTTCAGGATGGTTAACGGCTGTTGCGGCGAGGATATCACAGCGCCCTGCCATGGATCGTAAAGTCGCAGCCATCTCGCCTGGGGCTTGGCTGGGCGAAAACTCTAGTATCAGACGCCCACGCACACCCGGAACAAGGCTAACGGCGCGACGCAGTTCTTCTGCGAAAGCCTTATAGAAATCCTGACCTTGCTTGTGCAGCACAACGCCAAAGCGCAGATCACGAATGCCGTTGGGTTCCGGCGCAAGCCTGCGGGCTGCCGGATGCCCTATCCGTTCGGCGGCAGCCAGCACAAGTGCGCGGGTGTCGCCGCTTACCGCCTCACGACCGTTCAAGACACGGTCAACCGTTGCAATAGACACGCCTGCTTCGCGGGCAAGTTCAGCCATACCATGACGTTTCATTGAATCTCCATGACGAAAACACATCATCCGAACGCCCAACTTGACGAAGTTTGACGATAAACACCAGCGTCACACTTGGCACGCATAGAATAATTCTTCTATCTTCGCAAAAAGCGGTTCGGAGGGCACAATGACAACCAGAGACTATTCAATGCTGGGTGAAGACGGTCGGCGCGCTGTGGAAACGGGCCTTGCCGCCGCAGAATGGTATCACACAGAGGTTTCCCGAAAGGTGATGAAGGATCTGATGCAGCGCAACGATAAGGCTGCAATCGTCGACACGTTGATACTGTACGGCGCAATGATTGCCCTCGCCGCGGCCGGTATCGCGCTGTGGCCCAGCCTGTGGAGCGCGCCGTTCTGGCTTGTTTACGGTGTGTTGTACGGGTCTGCCTCTGACAGCAGGTGGCACGAATGCCAACATGGCACCGCGTTTAAAACCCCGTGGATGAACGAAGTGGTCTACCAGATCGCCTGCTTTATGATCGTGCGCAACCCAAACACTTGGCGGTGGAGCCATGCGCGGCATCACACCGACACCTATATCGTTGGCCGCGACCCAGAGATCGCCATCATGCGGCCCCCGGCGTTTGCCAAGGTCATCGCCAATTTCTTTGGTCTTGTGGATAGCTATAACGGTTGGGCGCGGATGCTCTTGAACGCAAGCGGACGGATCCATCCCGAAGAAGCCACGTTTGTGCCCCCGGCAGAATTTAAGAAGGTGATATTCGTCGCCCGCGTTTGGGTGGTGATCTATGCAGCCACTTTTGCGCTGGCCTATATGATCGGGTCGATTCTGCCGTTGATGGTGATCGGATTGCCGCGTCTTTACGGTGCTTGGCATCACATCATGACAGGGTTGCTGCAGCACGGTGGGCTTGCCGACAATGTCACCGACCACCGTCTGAATGCCCGCACCGTATACATGAACCCTTTCTCGCGCTTTGTTTATTGGAACATGAACTACCATGTTGAGCATCACATGTTCCCGATGGTGCCCTATCACGCGTTGCCAAAGCTGCATGCGTTGATCAAGCATGACTTGCCCGCTCCTAATCCCAGCATCGCGCATGGGTTCCGCGAGATGTGGCCAGCGCTGAAACGCCAGTTGCACAATGAAGAGTACTACGTCCGGCGTGTTTTGCCTGCTTCGGCCAAACCATACCGCGAAGATTTCCACCAAACGGCATTAGGCCAAGTTGCAGGAGAATAGATGATGTCAAACTGGGTAGATGCCTGCTCCACCGAAGATATCGAGGCCGAGGACCTGATCCGTTTCGATCACGGCGGCGCCACTTACGCGATTTATCATGCCCCGGACGGAGCGTTTTTCTGCACTGCAGGGCGATGCACCCACGAAGACATTCACCTCGCCGATGGGCTGGTGATGGGTCACCTGATCGAATGCCCCAAGCATAACGGTCAGTTTGATTACCGCACGGGGGAAGCAAAGCGCGCACCCGTCTGCATCAATCTGAAAACCTATCCGGTAAAGGTCGAAGGCGACCGCGTTCTTATTCAGGTGGCATAATGGCACGTCCAACCGTTTTTGATCTGTTGGCCAATCGTGGTCGCCACCAATATGCCATGCTGCGGGTGGAAACATTGGCTGAGGCAGAGGCCGCCTGGCTTGCCGGAGTGGAGTTGTTTTCGGTGCCGGCCGCGATGATCATGGACCGACGCTTTCGCGAAGTCGCCCCCAATGCTTTTGCTTTCCCGGGCGACAATTTTTATGAAATCGGTGGCACAGATGATTTCCTGCGATGGGCCTTTCCGTTGTTCAAGAATGGTGCCGACGGTGTTTATTGTTCTGGGTCATTGCAAACCGTCCGCGCGCTGTCCGATCACGGCATTCCGGTGTGCGGCCATGTTGGACTGATCCCATCCAAGGCCACGTGGACTGGCGGGTTCAAGGCTGTGGGCAAAACGCTCGATTCCGCCAAACGCGTCTGGGATCAATGCCAAGCCTTGCAAGAGGCCGGAGCGTTTGCAGTTGAGATTGAGGTGGTGCCACATTCGATCACTGCGGCGATTGCGGAAAAGACCGATCTTTTCCTGATCTCTATGGGTGCGGGACCGGCAGGTCATGCGCAGTATTTGTTCAGCGATGATGTTTTGGGCCAGAATACTGGCAAAGTGCCACGCCACGCTAAGGTTTACGCGAACTTTGCTGCAGAACATGCGCGCCTGCAGCAACTGCGCATCGCTGCAATGTCGGCCTTTGCGCAGGACGTGCATTCGGGTCAGTATCCGGCACCCCAGTACCTTGTCGATAGCGAAGCAGAGGTCGTCGCGGCATTTCGCGACTGGTTAAACGGCTGACAAACGCGTTTAGCTAGCGGCGCCACTAACGTAAGTTATTCTGCCCCGGAAAGTGCGTTTTCCTATATCGCAGGGTGCAGCACGCTCGAAGCCTTTCATCCTGCCGACGGGCTGGTGATGGTCACCTGATCTAATGCCCCAAGCATACCCGCCGTTTCGACGATCGCACAGGTGAGGCAAAGCGCGCACCGGTCTCAAAGAACCCAACAGCCTTTCCCGCCAAGGCTGAAAGCGGACCGGTCATTCTTTGGCTATGACTTAGATCCAACGGCCAATATCCATAGAAAGCTAAACAGCCAAGCAAGGAACTCACCCTCATTGGCGCAATCTAGTTTGCGCGCGTTGCACCCCCTATTTTAACCTGCTGCCAAATGCTTGGTTAGGAAAGCGGCAGTGGGAAGCAAAACCGCATCCGCATCAAAATCGCCACCGCCATGACCAGCACCGGGAACCAACGCAAAATCAACTTCGACGCTGCTATCTTCTGCGGCCCATGCGTCTGCAAGACGTTCGCTTTGAGTAGGAGCAATCAACGGATCATCGGCGCCATGGCGGATCATCAACGGTGGCAGGTGAAGGCCGGGCAGGGTAGCCAACCGGCCAATTGGGCCAGCAGCATTCGCCTTTTCGCGATTTTCGCCGACTGGATAACCCAGCAACGCCGATTCTGGGCTGGTTGCCACGTCCGCAGCGCCCATTGCGGCGGTTTTCCCCAAGGCGGTCATATCGCTGTCCATGCTGCCAAATTCCATTGGGCCAAAGAAATCGATCACGGCTTGTGGTGGCTGCCCAGCCGCGACCAATGACAGCGCAGCGCTGACTGCGAGGAACCCTCCAGCGGATTGGCCCCAAAGCGCCATACGAGACGGGTCGATGCCGTAGTCGCCACCATTTTTCCTAAGGAACCCTACAGCGGCAAGGCAGTCGTCCAGCTGTGCAGGCCAGATGTCTGTGTCGGTCAGACGGTAGTTGATCCGTACAATTGCCACACCGGCCACGAGGATCTGTTCACTGGCCGCCGACATCGTCTTGCTGCCCATCTTGAAGGCCCCACCGTGAATATCAACGACAAAGGGGTGCGGGCCGGGACCAGCGGGAAGGTAGACGTCGAGCTTGTGCCGCTCACCCGTTCCATAAGCGATGTCAGAATGATCAGGGCTACGCATGTTATACCTTTGCCAAAGATTGTACCCGCCTGCTGTTGCGCCTGCCGCGATCAACGCCAGAGTTGCGCGCCTTGTCAAATTTGTCATATTAGCCAGTCCCAATTGCTCTCATCCATCCGATCGAACGCCAGTAGTCCAAAGTTCCGTCGCAAAATAACACAAATTTCTGAGGTACAAATACTCTGTCAGTGCAGCGCCTGCTTGGGCCAGGCAGCAAAGGGCTGCGCCAAATGCCAAGGTATATGCAGACTTCGTGGCCGAACATGCGCGCCTGCAGGAACGCCGCATCGCAGCAATATCGGCCTTTGCGCAGGCGTGCATTCGGATCGGTATCCGGCACCCCAGTACCTCATCGATAGCGAAGCAGAGGTCGTCGCGGCATTTCGCGACTGGTTAAACGGTTAACCCTGCGGTCTGGCGCCTGGACCAAGTTGCTTCACCATCGTGGTGGCCGCAGCAAAGCCAAACACAAAGCGCAACCACCCAAGGCGTTCGGTGTGCGTCACCTCAAAACCCAAAGCCTTATAAAGGGCCTTGGCGCGCCAATTGGTGTCGATCACATCCAACCGCACTGTGTGGTAGCCCCTTGCGGACGCCTCTATACAAGCGGCGGCGACAAGTGCCGTGCCAATCCCTTGGCTGCGTGCAGAGCGGGTGACGCAAATCCCGTCCAGCAAGAACCGCTCATTATCGACATCACGTGACAAAAGACCTAACAACGCCCCTCGCCAAAAACCGCCAAAGCGGCCATAGACTGCGCGCAAATCCGTGCTATCGCCAGCAGCAAAGCCGCCGAGCGGTGATTTGAACCCTAGAATGCCCAACAACTCTCCTTGCGGTGCGGACGCGGTGATGACGTGATCTGCACGCACGACCCGATCGAGAAATCGCAGTGCGCGTGCGTCTGGTCCCATAACCAGCCCCAGTTTTCCGCCAAACACTTCCCAATACAAACAGATTGCAGCGTCGCGGTGTTGTGGCGCCAAACCCATGGCAATTCTGACCGTCATCCTCGACATCCCTGCAGCGCCGCTTCGTGCAACAGTTGTGCCTGATCAGCCCCCAAGATCCACCCTTCATCTGGCGCAAGATCACCCGGGACGACAAATAACTGCCCCAACCTGTCCTGACGCGAAAGCCAAAGCAGCGCCTCTGACAGCAATTTGACTTGGGCTTGGTCCAACACCAACCCGGCTGACGCGGGCAATTTACCCAACAAAGATGGGTAGACCTCGGCCAGCACAATCGGCGCAGGTTCGGTTGAAAACGGCCAGACGGCCACATCGTTGCGTTGGGTCAACCGATGGATAAGCGGTAGTCCCATCAAACTTTGTGAACCGACCGCACCGGGATTATAGAGCATCCACGGTGATTTCGCGCCCGGCACACGGGCTTCAACCTGCCGCATCTGCGCAAGACCAAGGTCTGCATAAGAGATGCCCGATTTTCGGTCAGGCAGACGGGGATCAGACCATCCGCGAGGATGACCCCAAAACGGCCCGGGGGCAAGAAACATCGCATTGATCTGCGCGGCCACCTCAAATCGGTTGTTCGCGTTGGCCTGACTGTCGCGAATATACCGCGACAACCATGCCCAAACCGCCTGTGCTGACCCTTGCCCGGTAAGGGTTGCGGCAAAACCTGATGGATACCCAAATGCAAAATCAAAACCGATCAGCAGCCTCTCTTGTGGCCTGCGCTCCGCGATCAGGGTGTTCAAGTGCGCCTCAGCGGCATGGCGGGTGCGGTGATGGGTCTGTTCAGACGCCCCCCCCAAGGAAGCGACACCGACCCAGATTGAATTCGCCTTGTTCGTGGCGCTAGTGGGTGTTCCTGCTGCCGACCAATCGACGATGATCACCCGGTCAAACTGCACGTAAGTTCAACTCATTCAAGATAAAATCGGCAATGGCAGCCGTGTCATTCAGATCAAGGATTGGCACGCCAAGGGGCGCCACACCAGCTGCATCTGTCGCCACGGCGCGCACCAAGGGGTCGTGGGGCTGGATCATTTCTTGCCCGGTTTCGCGCCGCCAGACTTCGATCTTTTGGTGTTTATCCCGCTTATACCCCTCGACCAGAATCAAATCGACAGGGGCCATTCGCGCCAATATCTGCGGCAACTCTGGTTCTGGTCCACGGTGTTCTCGCATCAGGGCAAATCGATGCGCCGAGGCCAAAACCACCTCTGATGCCCCCGCAACGCGGTGGCGATAGCTGTCTTTGCCAGGACGGTCGAGATCGACATCATGATGCACATGTTTGACGGTCGAAACACTGAAACCGCGTCCGGTGATCTGCGTGACCAATCGCTCCATCAGGCTGGTCTTGCCTGAATCTTTCCATCCAATGATGCCATAAATCTTCATCGCGCACCTCGGATCAAAGCTTCAGCGGCACAGAGGTCTTCGGGCGTGTTCAGATTGTCGAATGCGCCATCGTCTGGGAACGCCGCAGCAACAGCCCCAACTTGCGTCATAAAGTCCATCATCTTTGGCTTGACGCCTGATGCAAGGAATGCAGCCAAGGGGGCAAGCATACTGACAGGCCACAGCGCGAAGGTTGGCTGGGCTTTGCCCTTGGACTGGGCAAAAGCTATTTCGCCGTGGTCAGATGCAAGGCAAAGACGCGGCACCAGATCGGGCGGCAAGAAAGGGCCGTCCACGGCCACACTGACCACTGCATCGGCCCCGTGTTCCGCAGCCCATGCGACCGCTGCCAATATTCCAGCCAATGGCCCGAGGGCTTCCTCATCTGGCAGCACCCTAAGACCAAACGCAGCAAAGCGCGTGGCATCGCCATTGGCCGAAATGGCCACGCGTTCCACTTGCGGTTCAAACCGGTCAAGCACATGCAAAATAAGGCTTCGGCCCGCAAGGGGAACAAACGCTTTGTCAACGCCGCCCATGCGCCGTCCCTTGCCGCCTGCAAGCACAACCCCAAAAATTCGCAACGCGGGCCCTCTCTTTCACTGTACACTTGGTTTAAGCTGTCCAAACGATACGAACAAGCCGCATGCGGCGCTGGTTTAAAGAGTGATGCGAAGAGGGGCAAAAGATGGCGGACAGTTCAACAATCTTAGCAACGCTTGGCCTGATCGGCGGCGGAACCGTGTTGGCGCGGCCTGCGATCCTTGGGTCGATCGCCAGCCTGTTCATGCCCGTATGGCTGGTGTTGGCGATCCGCCATCTGGCCTTGCCCGCCGTCGTGGCCCCAACGGTTTTGCAACCTGTGATGACCGGCGGCGAGGTTGACCCCACACGGCTTGCAATGGCAGCAGGTGTTTTGCTGATCGGTTATCTGTGGCGCAAAATGGTATTTGCTTTTGTGACGGCGCTTGCGGTTTTGTACTTTGTCCCGCAGCTGTTTGCGACCTAAGGGTTATGGCGCGCCAGCGGCTTTGGCTTGGGTCAACAACACGCCGTGGTTCTTATCTGCGTCATCATCAGTAATCACGCGTGAGGTGACGCCCGGCAATTCACCAAAAGCATCAGACAGTTTGTTGGGGAACCACGTCAAACCAACACTTTCAAATCCGGGCACGCCAGCCAAAATTTTGGTAATCGAATTGGAACATTGCGCCTTGGGCACAGCGCCGTAGGCCTTTGCACGCTGCATCACCAGTTCGGCCACTTGCGGCGTGACAAGGATCTTTTGTTCGATCACGCGATAGGTTTCGCGCGCGTGATAGTCGATATAAAAATTGACCATTTTATCGGTCATGCCAAAATGCACATCATTGCGCTCGGCAAGGCGGGGCAAGCCCCACGAACCGGCTGGGTCAAACATCACCCGTTCAGAGGCGTTGATCAACAGGCCCGAATGCGCGCCCGAATCGTTGCGATTGGCGACAACCGTGAAAAGCGTGATAGAGGTTGGTTCCTGTGACACGAAATGGGCCGCAGCAACGGCCTCATCAGGGGCCCAAACCGGTTCCGCCGTGCTGCACGCGCCAAGCGCAAGAAGTGCAACCAGAGCCATAGATTTAAGGTTCATTTTAGGCTCCGGGTGAAAAAGTCAGGGGGGAAGCGATGTGATCAGGCGCCGACAAGGGCCAGGAAAATCAGCACGAGGATGGAAATCACCGCGCCCCATGTGGCAACTTTGATAAATCCAGCAAAGGTTTTTTCGTGGCCGCGCACGTCCATTGTTCCATGCACATGCTCATTGTCGTGATGTCCGGCCATTTTTGAATTCCTTGCGCTGTTGTTGCCTTGCCATTACCCCATTCCGCTTGCGCTGTCACGGGGGCGAAGTGTTTCGTTTCAGGTGCGATTTGCCGCAGTTTTTTGGGTTGGGTGCGGATGGGTTGCGAAACATTGGCCGAAACGGAGCCATCTGCGCGAATCAATGCAGTCGTCATGCAGAGCCGTCACCCGCCTCGCCACCCAACCAGCCCGCTTGCAACCGAAACCCTATGCGACGCGCGGGTTCTTCAGAAACGGCCTTTGGCACGGCGCGAAGCAACACCGACAACTGCGTCAAGTGCTGGATAAGTTGGGTTTTCATCCCCTGCTCATCGCGACCGTAAAAGGTCAAGAGATCGGGTTCATAGAACCCCAAACCTTCAATCCGAATGACACCAGCATCCGACGCCGCAAAGCCCAGAGCCACCTCTTCACCAGAATTCAGCTGGGTTTCAAAGTTGCGAATGTACTGCACGATCCGCTCATGCGCCCATTCTGCCGGCCCTTTTTGCAACGGAACAGCTTCGGTCGGCGCTGGTGGCAAGGTCCCCAAAAGCGCCTCAGCATCGGTAGCCGCGCCCGGCAATGGCGGCATTGCTGCCGCCTTATGTGCAGCTGCGATCAATTCAGCGATGGGTTCTGGCGTCGTCATGCAGTCTCCTTTCGGGCCGGTTCGATACCCTCGGTCCGGTCGCCTTCAGGCTTGCCAAATCCAAGCCCCTCTGGCGTCTAAAGAACGCGAAACCTGACCCCGCTTCAAGAGAAAGTTCAGATGCGCCACTGTCTCGACCAATCCAAGGCCCAGGTCACTGCCCGTCAGTTCACGTTTGAACAGCGGCACAAAACATTCTAGCGCTTTGCGCGGTTGCTCAAGATGTTGGCGCAGACGTGCCAAGGCGCTATGGTGATTTTCTGCCATCTGGATCAGGCGGTGCGGCAATCCCTGAAACGGCAACTTATGGCCCGGCAAGACCAAGTGCTGGTCATTGGCGAGGGGTTGAAACCGTGCCGTGCTGTCCAGCCATTCGCCCAAAGGATCTGCGGCAGGTTCGGTCGGGTAAACCCCTATATTCGCAGAAATCCCCGGCAACAGCTGGTCGCCACCAATCACCAGATTGCACGATTGGCTCCACAAAGTTGCATGATCTGGCGCGTGCCCCTGCCCCAATTCAACCCGCCAATCACGCCCCCCAAGCCGGATCGTGTCGCCTTGACACAGGTTGGTGAACCCCAAGGGCAAAGGCGCCACGCAGTCGGAAAAGTTAAACGGACGCTCTGCGGATTTTTGCGCGAGCATCTCGTCTGACGCCCCGGCACGGCGATAAAACTGCAGCGCCTCATGCGGCGGTAAGGCTTGTTCATCCAACGTCAGCATTCGCGCATAAAGCCACGCCGTGCGCGGAATGATCAATTCTACGCCCTTGGCCTGAAACCATCCCGCCAGACCCACATGATCAGGATGATGATGCGTGACAATCAACCGTCGCACCGGTTTGCCACGCAAGGGCCCTGCAATAAGGGCATCCCAAATCGCCATACTGCGGCGGCTTTTCATGCCGGTGTCGACAAGCGTCCAGCCATCGGCATCCGCTAGCGCATAACAATTCACATGATCGAGAGCCATGGGCAGTGGCAGGCGAAACCACAAGACACCTTCGGCAATCGCAATCGCTTCGCCCTCGGCCGGGGCCGCGTCAAAGGGGTGATGGATGGCGTTTGTCATGCGAAAACAGGGGTGGTCATGAGGTCACAAATTCCGCGCGCAAGGCGTCCATGCCTTTGGCACCTTCGTTGACCTGGGCCAAAAGGCCAAGATGAGCGGGCAACAAGCGTCGGATCATGAATTGCGCCAAGGGCAAGCGCGCAGGGTCAACCACCGCGCTGCGCAGATGAAACTGCGCGCCCAAGACCAAGGCAAAAGCGCGCAAGTAGGGCACGGCCACGGCAAATCGGTCCGCGACTGGCGTGGCAACCAAATGCTCGGTCGCTTT
>JAAFIJ010000020.1 GCA_013298675.1 Rhodobacterales bacterium
TGAAGGCCGACTCACCCTCAGGGATAGGCTGCACAGGTGCGTTCGGGTCGATTTCAACGGCAACCGGGATCAAGGCCGCCCTGATTTTTGGCCGCTCTGCCTTTTCGCCCTTATATCCAAGCCCACCCATCAGGTCGGCAAACTGTTCCAGCGTCATGCCAGTGATCGACAACATGTCAGGCGTTGCCTCAAACCCGGCGCGGCTGTCTTTTTGACGCAGGATATCAGCCAGACGTTCCAACATATCTATGCGGATCGCCCGGACCCCTGCTGGATGATATCCAGCCAAGGTATAATGCGACTTTGGCACTTCGGGAATATTAGGAATCGTCACCAGACCGGGCGGCGGGCTTTCTGGAAACTCCGAAAGGTCATTCCACAAAGACCAAAGGACAAGACGCAAGCGGGTCGGCGCGGGTTTCAAAAGTGCGGGCAGGAAAATGGTAAACTGACCAAAGCGGACGCCGTGCTTGCGCAGGGCGCCGCGCGAGTCTTGATCCAATTCCTTCACTTCGTTGGCAATGGTATCGCGCGAAATCACACCAAGGCCTTCACCCAGACGGAACGCAAAACCACGCGCCAAACCGACCAGCGCTTCGTCGCGGGTCAGGGCCAACAGTGGTTCAAACTGTGCCGCGATCTTGCGGTCGATAAAGTGCTGCAACCGGCGGCGCACTTTTTCCGCGACATCGGGGCCTGCTTCATCATCGACAAAAGCTTCGACTGCCGGGCGGGTAGGTTCCGCCCCCTTGATCAGTTTACCAATCGCCGAGGTGCCCCACATCAGGCCCCCCTGCTCGGTAAAGTCCAGTTCGGTGTCGGGAGCGTTGTAAAAACGATCCGAACGCAAATGGAATTCGGGCTTCAACGCCTGAACCGCCGCTTGGCGAAGCGTATGTGCCTCTTCCAAGGACCGTGTTGCGTCCTGCTGAAACCGGAATCCTTCAAGACGGCCGACGAATTCGCCTTCAACCATCACTTCGCTTTTGTCATTGACCTCGGCCACGAGGGTCTCCTTCTGGTTTAACCGCCGCAACAGAACACTGGTGCGCCGATCAACAAATCGTTGCGTCAGAGCCGCGTGAAGCGCATCTGACAGGCGGTCTTCTACAGCGCGCGTCTCTTCGCGCCAATGGCTTTCGTCTTCAACCCAGCCTTTACGCTGAGAAACATATGTCCAGGTGCGGATATATGCCAGTCGTTTCGAAAGGGTATCGATGTCGCCCCCCGGCTTATCAATACGCTCAATGGCTTTTTTAAGCCATTCGCTGGGCACGCGCGTCTGTGCAAGGCCGCGTCCCGTCAGAAAGTCGAACAATCGCGTCAAAAGCTGCGTGTGTTCCGTTTCTGACGCCGAACGAAAGTCTGGAACGCGGCACACATCCCACAAAAGGCGCACACGTTGCGGGCTGGTCAGTTTGTCACGCACTTCGGGCAGCGCAGACAGAGTTTTCAGCGCCAAGATGTCATCGGCATCGCGCGCGCGGCTAAGCCACGGGTTGGAAGTGGGTGCCTCAAGGCTGCGGATCAACCGCTCTACTGTGCCAAATTCCAACTGATCGTTGCGCCATTGCAGTTTCTTGACCTGTTCAAAGCGGTGATTCTCAATCGCATCGATGAGCTCGGCACTTAGATGGCGCACGTCACCCGTGACGCCAAAAGTCCCCGCTTCTTTGTGGCGCCCTGCCCGGCCCGCGATCTGGCCCAGCTCTTGCGGGTAAAGCGCGCGCATCCGGCGGCCGTCAAACTTGGCCGTAGCCGAAAAAGCGATGTGCTTGATATCAAGGTTGAGCCCCATGCCGATGGCATCAGTTGCCACCAGATAATCAACCTCGCCGTTTTGATAAAGCGCCACTTGCGCGTTGCGGGTCCGGGGCGAAAGCGCACCCATCACCACCGCACACCCGCCCTTTTGACGGCGGATAAGTTCGGCAATCGCATAGACATTTTCAACCGAAAAGCCAACGATCGCACTGCGCGGCGGCATGCGGCTGATCTTTTTGGCCCCCGAATGGGTTAGCGTGGAAAACCGTTCCCGTTTGTAATACTGAACGCCGGGCAAAAGCGCCGCAATCGCATCGCGCATCGTATCTGCGCCCAAGAACAACGTCTCAAGCAGACCGCGCGCGTGAAGCAAACGTTGGGTAAAGATATGTCCGCGATCAAGATCAGCACACAACTGTATCTCATCAACGGCCACAAAATCTGCGCCGATTTCCAGCGGCATCGCCTCAACCGTGCAGACCCAGTATTGGGCGCGGTCTGGCACAATCCGCTCTTCTCCTGTGATCAGCGCCACGACAGAAGGACCACGAAGGGCGACAATGCGGTCATAAACCTCTCGCGCAAGCAGGCGCAGCGGCAAGCCAATGACCCCAGTGCGGTGGGTCAGCATCCGTTCAATCGCAAAATGTGTTTTGCCGGTATTCGTCGGCCCAAGGACCGCCGTTACCGCTTGTGCCGCACCCATCACTTTGCCCTACAATTCCTTGCCGTCACGCTGGGCTTCCAGCCGGGTGATAGCGTCCAATACCCCTGGTGAATTGGGATGTATAGCCAAGACCCTGCGGTAAACCTCCAGGGCTTGTTCGGGGCGGTTCAACTCTTCGAAAATTGCGGCGAGCCCACTGAGCGCACCAAAATGACGCGGGTTCAGCGACAAGACATGTGCGATATCGGCCACGGATGGACCAAGATCACCAGCCATATAATAAGCAGTTGCGCGCGCATTCCATCCTTCGGCAAATTCCGGCGCATGGTCGGTCAGCGCTGTCAGATGTTCAATCGCAATCTCTGGCATCCCTTGTGCCATCGCATCGCGGCCCCGTTCCAACAACAAATCCATCGCCGGAGATCCGGATTTCGACCATTCGCGCCAAATCTTATCTTCAATCTCGGGTGCGCTTTCGGCATCTGCCGTCAGCAATTCGTTGAAAAGGGCATCAATATCCGTGCTTTGTGCAAAAACTGGCGTGCAAAGCAAAAAAAGCAGCATAAATGCCGCAACGATACGATTGTGAAACGATCCAAGCGCTTTCATAAAGCCAAAGTAACGCAACTGCGCCGAAAAACCAGAGGCTGCGGTTCACAAAGGAGAGACCGATGAGCAAAATCATAGATACCGCCGTCGCTGCATTGGCGATCAAGATGCCCAACGGGTTCAGCTCTGTCGCCAAATTCGTCATCCCGGGCGAAGGCTCCATCGTAGTGGATGCAAACGGTGTGCGCGCAAGCGACGATGAGGCGGACGTCACGCTGACCGCCTCAGCCGAAGTTTTTGAAGGCATTCTCAGCGGAGACATGAACGCGACCATGGCTTTCATGACCGGAAAACTGTCCGTTGATGGCAATATGGGCCTTGCGATGCAACTCGGCGCGGCCCTGTCTTGAAGGCGGCACCTTTGGTGGAGGCGCCGTTTCACGCTGATCTGGCAGACGGACCGGATGGCGGTCGCGCATTTTGGGTTCAGGCATCCGACGGCGTGCGCGTGCGTTTGGGTCTTTGGGCCACGCCCGATTTGACGCAAGGTGGCGAATTGACCAAAGGCACAGTGCTGCTCTTGCCCGGACGGACCGAATACATCGAAAAATATGGCCGTGCGGCGCAGGACCTGACACAGCGCGGCTATGCGACGCTGTCGATTGATTGGCGCGGTCAAGGGCTTGCGGATCGCCCCTTTGAAGATCCGATGGTGGGTCACATTGAGGATTTTTCGGAATATCAGTTGGATCTGGCCGCGATGGTCAGTTTTGCAGAGACGCAGAATTTGCCCAAGCCCTATTACATGATCGCCCATTCCATGGGCGGCTGCATTGCGCTGCGCGCCCTGATCAACGGGTTGAAAGTTAACGCCGTTGCCTTTTCGTCACCTATGTGGGGAATATTGATGGCCGCTTGGATGCGGCCCATGGCGCAAATCTTGGCCAATGCCTCTCGCTGGTTCAACTTCGATCACAAATATGCCCCCGGCACCGGCGCGCGAACCTATGTGGTCGACCAACCCTTTTCCGGCAACACTTTGACAACCGACGCCGAGATGTGGGCCTATATGCGTGAACAAGCGGTGGGCGCGCCAGAGTTGGCTTTGGGCGGCCCCAGCCTTGGCTGGTTGCAGGCCGCATTGGCCGAGTGTCATGATCTGTCGTTGCGTGACTCGCCCAAACACCCTGCCCTGTGCGCGCTTGGCACCGCAGAAAAGATCGTCGACGTCGCCCCTATTCACAATCGGATGGCGCGCTGGTCAAATGCGCAGCTTGATCTTTATCCGGGCGCGGAACACGAGGTGATGATGGAACGTCCGGCGTCCAGACAGCGCTTTTTTGATGAGGCGGTAAAGCTGTTTGCAGCCCACCCTTAACCGACCGCAAAATTAAAGTGTGATGGTGCTAAAGCCGTTACGCAATGCATCCGACCATGCGTCTGACATGGCGCTAAACGCCTTGTCGCCCGCCTCAATCCGACGTTTGCGCGATACGCGGCAGGCGTCGCGCTCTATCACACACAGATCAAGGGGCATGCCGACCGAAAGGTTTGACCGAAGCGTCGAATCCATCGACAACAGCACCGCTTTTTCGGCGTCGGCCAATGAGGTGGCAGGCTTTACCACCCTGTCGAGAATTGGCTTGCCGTATTTATGCTCTCCAATTTGCAAGAACGGGGTGTCTTCGGTCGCCTCGATGAAGTTGCCTTCGGGATAGATCAGGAACATCCGCATAGCGCCGCCCTTGCGCTGACCCGCCACGATCATCGTGGCAGATGCGCTTTGCTTCATGTTGGTCAACTTGTCGTCAATCTCAAGCCGCACTTTGGCCAGCATATCGCCGATGATTGACGCAACCTGAAGCATCGTCGGCGCTTTCATGATTGACGTCTCGTCACTGGCATCGGGATGTTCGATCGCATCTTTGATCCGGGCCAACGTGGTCTGCGTGACCGACAAGGAGCCCGCAGTCACAATCGCGATCACCCGCTCTCCGGGGTCTTCGAAATGAAACATTTTCCGGTAGACCGAAATGTTATCAAGACCCGCATTCGTGCGTGTATCTGAAAGCAAGACCATGCCTTCGTTCAACAAAAGGCCAACACAATAGGTCATCGTCCGTCTCCGCCAAAAGTTGGCGCGACCCTATTGTTGTTGGGTTTGAACCGCAACCGTTACCAGCAGCTTTTCTATCCCCTGCCCCCGGGAAACCCCGCGAATGGGGGCAGCATCCTGGGCATCAAGCCCCGAGCCTAGCCGAATGTAACGCTCATCCGGGCAGCACTGGTTGGCAGGATCAAACCCGATCCAACCAAAGCCGGGAACGTTCAATTCAGCCCAGGCATGTGCCGCCTCATGCGCCATCCCGTCGTTGCTAGATTGCAAATAGCCCGACACATAGCGTGCAGGAATGCCTTGTGACCGGGCGAGGGCAAGCAACGCATGGGCGTGATCCTGACAAACGCCTTCGCCTTGGGCCAGTGCTTCGGCTGCGGTGGTATGGGCATGGGTGGATCCGGGGCGGTAGGCAATGGCCGCTGACACACTGGCCGACATCGCATGCGCGCTAGAAAGGATATCCTCGCTAAGGGCGGCAGCCCCCAATGCGCGCAATGCCGGATCAAAATTGGTAAAGGGGGTTTCGCGCAAATATGCCTCTGGCGAAACAGATTCGCGGCTGCCCTTCAAAACGCCCGCGAGGTCGGTGGTTTCCACCTCTCCGTGAACACGGACCTCAATATGGGACACCGGCCCGGCAACTGACCACGCTTGCACCCAATCGCCCGCGCCGTCTCGAAATCCACCGCCCATGGTGCCGCCAGAGACGGAGACGTTCCAACTGATCGTGCGTTGACCGGCGAACTTAGTCGGGGTCAACCGGTGACTTTGCACCACGCCACGGACCGGGCGGTCATATTCGTAACGGGTGACGTGATCGACACTTAGCAGCATCAGTGCATATCCCCTGAAAGATAACTGTTGTGGATGACGACGCCCAAGTTGGCCACTTGGCGAATATAGCGTGACAGGAACTCGTGCAGTCCCTCTTCAAAAATCTGATCGGTCGATTGATCCTGCAACTCTGCCAACAACGCCGTCGTTGCCACTTGTGCCTCTGTGTCGCGCCCATAGAGCGTGGCGAGCCGCGCCATGTGATTGTTCATCCCCGCCACGCAGGTCCAAATGGATCGAGGGCATTGCGGATTAAGGATCAGGAAATGGGCAATTTTGGCCGGCGTAATCTCACCACCATAAGCCCAATGAAAGGCGCGGTTGGCCGACAAGGCCCGCAGCAGCATCGACCATTGATCATTGTCTTGCCCGGTACCTACATAGCCCGCCCGCGGTAACAAAACGTAGTACTTCACATCCATCAGACGCGCCGTGCTGTCGCCTCGTTCCAGATAGTAGCCGATGTTCAAAAAGTTGTAGCCGTCGTTGCGCAGCAACGTCGCATCAATTGCCCCGCGTACCATCGCGGTGTGTTTCATCACCCAATCGGTTAAACGTGACAATTCCAGCGTGGCACGCGGTTGTGCCTCCAACAGCTTTAGTTCTTGAAACGCGGTGTTCAACGCGTCCCAAACTTGGGTGGTCAGCGCCGTGCGCACAATGCGCGCATTTTCGCGCGCAAGGGTCAGACATGACGCCACAGAGTTTGAATTGTCGCGATCAAAGAACAGATAGCTTTCGATGTTATGCTGGTTCGGGGGCCCGTATTTTGCGACATAGCCGCCAGAATTGCCCGATGCTTTCAGCAAGCTGTCCCATTCGGTTTTGTAGCCTTGTGTCGATGGCAACAGTGAAATGCGCGCGCCCACCTCTAGCAGGCGCGCGATGGTTTCAGCCCGCTCCATATAGCGGGCGATCCAGTACAGGTTGTCGGCAGTTCTGCTTAGCATCCGCTCACTCCGCCAATACCCAAGTGTCTTTGACACCGCCACCTTGGGAAGAATTCACCACAAGACTGCCTTCGGTCAGAGCAACGCGGGTCAACCCGCCGGGGACCAGTTCGATCCGCTCTCCCACAAGGCAATAGGGCCGCAAGTCAACGTGACGCGGTGCAATCCCTTGATCGACAAACGTCGGCGTCGTTGACAGCGCCAAAGTCGGCTGCGCGATATAGTTGCCCGGATTGGCCAAGATCAGCGCGCGGAACTGTTCAATCTGCAATTTCGTCGATTTTGGCCCCACCAGCATGCCATACCCGCCCGATCCATGCACCTCTTTGACAACCAATTCTCCAAGGTTGGAAAGAACATAGCCCAGATCATCCGCCCCTGCACATTTCCATGTGGGTACGTTGTTCAGGATCGGCTCTTCGCCAAGATAAAAGCGTATCATTTCAGGCACATAGGTATAGACCGCCTTGTCATCGGCAACCCCCGCCCCCGGAGCAGAGCAGATCGAAACCCCGCCCGAGCGATACACATCCATCAGCCCCGGAATGCCCAACATGGAATCGGCGCGGAAGCACAGCGGGTCGATATAGGCGTCGTCGATACGACGGTAAATCACATCAACCCGCTTGGGTCCTTCAGTTGTACGCATGTACACATACTCACCATCAACGAACAAATCCTGCCCCTCGACCAGTTCCACCCCCATCAGATCGGCCAAAAAGCTATGTTCGTAGTAAGCGCTGTTAAATTGGCCCGGCGTCAGGATCACGATGGTCGGGTCGCGGTCGCATTTTGCGGGCGCCACTGACGCCAATGTGCGACGGAGAATTTCGTGGTAGTTATCCACAGGTTCAATGCGGTTTTCGCGAAACAGATCCGGGAACATCCGCATCATCATCTCGCGGCTTTCCAGCATATAGGACACGCCCGACGGGGTGCGGCAATTGTCCTCAAGCACATAAAAATCGGTGGGTCCAGTGCGCACGATATCAATGCCAACGATATGGGAGTAAACCCCTTTGGGTGGCACAAAGCCCGCAACTGCCCGCTCATAAGCCGCATTTTGATAGACGAGACCCGCCGGAATCCGGCCTGCGCGCACGATTTCGCCGCGCCCATACACATCCACCAAAAAGGCGTTCAAGGCACGGGCGCGCTGTTTTATTCCCCGCTCCAATTTGGCCCACTCATTGGCCGTGAACACACGTGGAAACATGTCAAAAGGGATCAGACGATCAGGATCGCCCCCCTCGCCATACACGGCAAAGGTGATCCCGATGCGGCGAAACAGTGCCTCGGCCTCGGCCTGTTTGGCCAAGCGCAGATCGGCGGGCATATCGCGCGTCCACCCCTCAAGTCGGGCATAGGGTGAGCGTACGTTTCCGTCTTGGAACATCTCATTGAAATAGGTTGTCATTCACAAACCCCTCACTCTTTCTTGGAGTAAAGAAGCCTGCGCCGCTGAGGTAAAGCTTTTAAACACCGATCAGCGCCATTTTTTCGGCAATTGCTTAGATTTTGGGCATGTGCTGGCCAACCCTTGCAGCCCCCCCCTGTTCCCTCGTAAACTGTGGCAAACATTCATGAGGTCGAAATGCCCCTACCCCTTCCCCGCCCGGTTTTTGACGCGCGCATCGGATCAAACAGTTTTGGTGATTTGCCAGAATGGGACCTGACCGATCTGTACCCAAGTCCGGATGATCCGTCAGTCGAAACGGATCTGAAGTTTGTTGAATCCTCTGGGGTGGATTTTGAGGCGGCCTATAAGGGCAAACTTGCCACCCTGAGCGCCGCGCAACTGCTGGAATGCATCACGACCTATGAGACGATCGATATCTCTGCCGGGCGACTGATGTCCTATGCGGGGCTGCGGTATTACCAAAACACTATGGACAGTGAACGGGCAAAGTTCATGGCCGACATGCAAGACCGTATCACCAATTCAACCACCCCGCTTGTGTTCTTCAGCCTAGAGTTCAATCGGCTGGAAGACGGGCACCTCAACCGGCTTTTGACGGAAAATGCGGCCCTTGCCCGCTATAAACCTGTCTTTGACCGGATGCGCGCGATGCGGCCGCACCAGTTGTCGGATGAACTGGAAACCTTCTTGCACGACGCCTCTGTTGTGGGGGCCAGTGCGTGGAACAAGTTGTTTGACGAAACCATGGCGGGGCTGATGTTCAGTGTCGCGGGTGAGGAAGAAGAGCTGAACCTAGAGGCGACGCTGAACCTTTTGACCGACGCTGACCGTGCCAAGCGTGAGGCTGCATCGCGCGCGCTGGCCGTGGTCTTTGACCGTCATATCAAGCTGTTTGCGCGCGTTCACAACACGCTGGCCAAAGAAAAAGAGATTGATGACCGCTGGCGCAAAATGCCCAGCCCGCAGCACGCCCGCCACTTGTCAAACCACGTGGAACCAGAGGTGGTTGAGGCATTGCGCAACGCTGTCGTCGCGGCCTATCCAAAACTATCGCACCGCTATTACCGCCTAAAGGCCAAATGGATGGGGCTGGAACGCCTGCAAACATGGGATCGCAACGCTCCGCTTCCGTCAGAAACCCCGCGTCTGGTCAACTGGGCCGAGGCCACGGAAACCGTGCTGTCCGCTTATGGCGCGTTTGATCCGCGCATGGCAGAGCTTGCCAAGCCGTTCTTTACCAAGGGCTGGATTGATGCGGGCGTAAAGCCGGGTAAAGCGCCCGGCGCCTTTGCCCACCCAACTGTCACCACCGTACACCCCTATGTCATGCTGAACTATCTTGGCAAACCGCGCGATGTGATGACGCTGGCACATGAACTGGGCCACGGTGTTCATCAGGTTCTGGCCGCCGGACAAGGTGAATTGCTGGCCTCTACGCCGTTGACGCTTGCCGAAACCGCGTCGGTCTTTGGCGAAATGCTGACCTTCCGCCGCCTGCTCGATGGCGCCAAAACCCAATCAGAGCGTAAAACGTTGCTCGCGGGCAAAGTGGAAGACATGATCAACACGGTCGTGCGCCAGATCGCGTTTTATGATTTCGAATGCAAGTTGCACGCGGCGCGCGCCGAAGGGGAGTTGACCCCCGATGACATCAACGCGCTGTGGATGTCGGTTCAGGCGCAGTCCTTGGGCGATGCGTTCGATTTTATGGACGGCTATGAAACGTTTTGGGCCTATATCCCTCATTTCGTGCATTCGCCGTTCTACGTTTATGCCTATGCTTTTGGCGATGGGTTGGTGAACGCCCTCTATGCGGCCTATGCCGATGGACTGCCGGGTTTTGAAGAAAAGTATTTCGACATGCTCAAGGCCGGAGGTTCCATGCACCACAAAGAACTTCTGGCACCTTTTGGTCTTGATGCGTCTGACCCGAAATTCTGGGACAAGGGCCTGTCGATGATCGCAGGCTTTATTGATGAGTTGGAGGCGATGGAGGGTTAACCCCCAAAGCCGTCACGTCAAACCCGGCTTGGGAAATGCGGGCCAGGATATCCTGGCCCAGCGTTTCGCTACGCGGATCAATACATTTACGCCGGTAAAACCACGTCAGAAACGCGGCAAAAGGCCAGTGCGTCGACTCGGCCCGTGCGATGGCATCGCCAAGGTCACCCATCTGCTTTGCTGTTACAGCGCAGTGGTGAAAATCACAGTGCCCGCACAAAACAACCGGTTTGGAATGCACCATCGCCTCTATCCCAACGGCAGAGTTGATCGTCACAACCACATCGCAAGCCCCTAGAATATCATGGATATTTCCAGGAATAATGTGCAACCGTGCGTCGGTAAGCGCCAGATTGGCCAGCCAATCCAGAGTGGCGAAATCAACGTCGCGCGGATGGGGCTTGATCACGATCGGCCGTGGATCTGGTCGGGCAAGCAGGCCGAAAACCATTTCGCGCATGCTTAAGTAACACGTCTCGCCGACTGCGCGATGCTGTTCCGTTTGCAAGAAGACCGCAATGCAATGGGCGGGCACTGGTACACAAGTTTCAGGCTGATAATACCGCGAGCGCCGCGCGTCGACCAACCGTTTGACAAGCCGCGCTTGAAAGCCCTTAGCGGCATCAACCGGGATGCGTTTGGCGTCAAAAACTTGCCCCGCAATCGAAGAAAACGCGCGAATACCCCATGGATCAAGATAGCGAAACGGCGCGATATAGGCCGAGCCGCAGTTCAACACACGCGGATGGCGCATCCGCCCATGGTCCAGAATGTGAAAACCGCGATCGGCCTCGATTTCGCGCGGCACCATGATGCGGTCATGCACCAAAAACCGAACGGGCACCCCCAATGCTTGCAATGCTCCGCCCATTTTGCCGTAAACCTCGGCCAGCGAATGCGCATCGCTCAAGACAGAGCCGGGGATATGAAACACCACCGGCTCTGCGGGATCCGCCATCAGAGGCTGATTTCGACAGCCGCGGCAAAGACCTTGTCGATCATCACCTGCGTGCCACGCACAAACTCCAACGGGCAAGGATAGGCCACACCTTCGGTGATCGAGCGGCCAAACGCCTCTACTTGCAGTACATAGTGGTTGGCTGTCGGGAACCTTTCGACCAAAACTGAGTTCTTGTTGCGGTGCAATTCGACCTCTGCCAGATCATTGACATTGGCATTGAACGCCCCGCCTTCCAGCCGGATCATGCCCTTGTCGCCCTGAAACGTCACAACCTGCCGGTTATAAAGCCGCATCGACGTCATCGAACCATAGGTAAAGCGCCCCGATGGTCCCTGCATGATGCCTGCAACTTGGGCAAAAACATCAACGCCGTTTTCGCGCATAATGCGTGCGGTGATGTCCACAGGCTCTGCCCCGGTCACAAAACGGGCCGAACCAAAAGTATAAACACCGATATCGCGCAAACCACCGCCCGCCGTTTCGGGGCGGTTGCGAATGTTGCCGGGGGCATCCATCAACGCAAATGAAAACGACGCATCCACGTGGCGAAGTTGGCCAATTTCGCCCGCCTCTAGCCACTCTTTGGCGCGCTGCCATTGAGGGTGGTGCACAATCATATAGGCCTCAGCCGCCAAAAGACCCGACGCATCGCGCGCGGCGATGATTTGATCGATTTCTTCGGCCTTCAATGCAATCGGCTTTTCGGTCAGCACATGCTTGCCCGCTTGCAACGCCTTGAGCGTCCATTCGACATGCAGATGGTTCGGCAGCGGGATATAGACCGCATCAATACCGGGGTCCGCCAACAGCGCATCATAACTGTCATGAACCTTAAGATTGGGACAAAACATTTTGAATCCAATCGCTTTTTCCGGGCTTGAGGTGGCAATCGCCGCGAACTCTGCCCCTTTGGCCGCGTGAATGGCAGGTGCCATATGTTCCAGCGCAAAATTCGCAGCACCAAGAATGCCCCAACGGACCGTTTTCATCAGATTTCCCCCCAAAATGTTGGCCAAAGGTTAGGGCCGACAACCCCCTTTCGCAAGCCAAACTTGGATCAGATGTCCAGTTTTGGGCGGCGCCAATAGCGGTAAAGGCTGAACAACACCACGCCCAGATAGGCGATATCGATCACAGCAAGCGTCGCCCAAGGATAGGTCATCAAAGCGGCCACCAGAACCACGAACGCCAAAACGATATAGCGCGCGTGATCGGCATAAATCGTAGCCTTTTTGAACGAAGGCGTGCGGAACCGCCCGACCATCATCGCGCCCACTGCGATCATCCACAAAGCAACGACCGCATTTGGAACAATCTGCGCAGACCCAAAAGTCGAGCTGACAATCAACGGCAACAGGACCAGCATCGCCCCCGCAGGCGAGGGCACGCCCTGAAATGTGTTGCCATCGGAGTCCGGCGCGCGGTTGCCGATGTTAAACCGTGCCAGACGCAGCAAGCAGGCCACAACATAGATCAACGCGGCAATCCAGCCTTCGCTGCGCATGTCATTCAGCGCCCAAAGATAGACAACCAGCCCCGGTGCGACGCCAAAGTTCACCAGATCGCACAGGCTGTCCAGTTCCGCCCCGATCTCGCTTTCGCTTTTCAACAACCGTGCAAGACGGCCATCCAACCCATCAAGAATAGCCGCAATGACAATCATCGCCACAGCAAAGCCAAAGCGCCCTTCGGCGGCAAACCGAATGGCAGTCAACCCGGCGCACAGCGCACCCACGGTCAACAAATTGGGTAAGAGTTGCACAAGTGGAAGCTTTAAGCGCGAGCGTTTGCCGGGTTGCGGGTTTGCGGGCTGCTGATCGGTCATAGCTTAATCTCGACCCGCAAGGCGGCGTGGTTGAAGGTTGGCCAAATCTGCAAGCACTGTCTCGCCCCCAACCATGGTTTGCCCCAGCGACACCAAAGGCTCTACTCCTTCGGGCAAATAGACGTCCAAACGAGAGCCAAAGCGGATCAATCCAAAACGCTCTCCTGTCCGCAAATACTGGCCCTCTTTTGCAAACGGAACTATCCGGCGCGCGACGAGGCCCGCGATTTGAACCACGACCAGATGGCGACCATCGGCCATTTCCAACAAAAGCGAGTTGCGCTCATTATCGACCGACGCTTTATCCAGCGAGGCGTTAAAGAATTTTCCAGGACGGTAGGCCATTTTCAACAACCGACCCGCGATTGGGGTGCGGTTCACATGGCAATTGAACACCGACATGAAAACCGACACGCGCAGCAGCGGCGTGGTCCCCGCGCCCAACTCTGCGGGTGGCACAGCGCGTTCGATCAAAGAGATCACCCCATCAGCGGGCGAGACGATCAGACCTTCGGCTTGCGGGACAAATCTTTTGGGATCGCGAAAGAAATAATAACACCAGACCGTCAGGCCGACACCGATCCAACCCAAGGGTTCCCAGACCATGAACAAAACTAGGGTGATGGCCGCAAAAATGCCGACAAACCGGTAACCTTCTTTGTGCATCGGTTTAAGAAAGGTTTCTAGCATTGTCATATGGGGTCTCCGAGTTAATGAACTCTTGCCCTAGCCTGTTGCGCGCCGTTGCGCAATCCAAGCGTTATTATGGCCCATGAGAATCAAACAGCGGTCTGCAATGTACAGACCGCTGTTGAGGCCAATCAGGCGGGAATGGTCATGCCTTTGCCGCGCGCCAGATCGCGCATCCGGTCTTGCAGCTTTTCGAAGGCGCGGACCTCAATCTGGCGAATACGTTCACGGCTGACACTGTAACTTTCGGACAACTCTTCCAGTGTGACTGGCGTTTCGGCCAAGCGGCGCTTGATCAGAACGTCTTTTTCACGGTCATTCAGAACTGACATGGCTTGGGTCAGCATTTCGTGACGGGTGTCGAACTCATCCTTTTCCGCGTAATCATTTGCCTGATCGCTGTCTTCGTCTTCTAGCCAATCCTGCCACTGGGTTGAACTGTCGCCGTCAGACCCGACCATCACGTTCAGTGACGCATCAGAGCCCGCCAAGCGACGGTTCATATCAATCACTTCAGATTCCGACACATTCAAATCAGTCGCAATCCGCGTCACGTTTTCGGGGCGCAAATCGCCCTCTTCCAACGCGCCAACCTTGGCCTTGGCTTTACGAAGGTTGAAAAACAACTTTTTCTGCGCCGAAGTCGTGCCGAGTTTCACGAGGCTCCACGACCGCAGGATGTATTCCTGAATGCTCGCCCGGATCCACCACATGGCATAGGTCGCAAGACGAAAGCCCTTTTCAGGGTCAAACCGCTTGACCGCCTGCATCAGGCCCACATTTGCCTCGGAAATCACTTCGGCCTGCGGCAGACCGTAACCACGGTAGCCCATAGCGATTTTTGCTGCCAAACGGAGGTGCGAGGTGACCATCGAATGAGCGGCTTTGGGGTCTTGGTGATCGACCCAGCGCTTGGCCAGCATGTATTCTTCTTCGGGCTCCAGCATCGGAAATTTGCGGATTTCCTGCATGTACCGGTTCATCCCCTGTTCAGGGCTTGGTGCGGGTAGATTGGCGTAGGTGCTCATGGTTGCCCCCTGTATGGTGTGCAGCCCGTTTTCGGCACTGCATCGTTTAAGTTATGTATCGCGAGCACCGACGACAAGATGCTCCTCATATACAATTTAACGAACGACAGATGTGTTTGGTTCCGTCGGAAAGAAAGCTTTGCAACAACGCGTTCACGTGAATGTGTGATGATCTTAACCCAATCTTGCGACAATCACACGGGGGCACGTTAACGCCAAAAGAGCAATTCGACTGGAGTTTCCTGCCCAATCTGGGACCGATTTCTCACACTCTGTTGGATCATTCTGTTGGATCAATTCGGCCCATGTCCTTGCTTGAACACAGATTTCAAAGGCGAGGCATCATTGCGAAAACCCTATGCTTTGCCTTTGGGGAGTCGCTTCAAGACCGGGCCGAACAATTTCGGCAGGCACTTCGATTGAAAAGGACATCCTATCCAAATGGGGCGCTTTTGCCGGGGGACCCAAACGAAGAACGATGCCTGTGAAGTTCGCGCAGGCTCATCCGGGCACCACTCTTGATGCGGTCCGCGGAGGCTATCCGAGGTTTTGATCGAAATGACAGGCAGACAGCGAACGACCCAAACGAAGACTGTTTGTCTGGGATGGATTGCCGAAGTGGCTTGCCCGCTCGGCCGACAGGATCACTGACTATAGGTAGGTCAGGACTAGAGTGATCTAGAAGGCGGCGCTGAAGGTGATCGTTAGCCGTATTCTGGACAAACACTACCTGTCGATTTCTTGTAAATCATGCAATCAGAGGTGCTGATGATATCCGTATCTTTCTGCCTAAATTTGCCGCAACTGCCGGCAAGGATGGGGCTCAGACGGATGCCCGTAGCACGGCGATTAGTTCGGCCATATCTGCGGGCAAAGGCGCCTCAAAATTGAGCGCCTCGCCCGTGACGGGGTGCAAGAAGCCCAAACTGGCGGCGTGCAACGCCTGACGTGGGAAATTGTTGCCCAATTCTGCCGCAGTTTCCCCGACATGTTTGGCCGCAAGTCGTTTCTTGCCGCCATAGGTTTGATCGCCCAGCAAACCATGCCCCGCATGCGCCATATGCACCCTGATCTGGTGTGTGCGCCCGGTTTCCAGCCAACATTCGACAAAGGACGCAGAGCCTTTGAATTCCTCTATCACCCGCACGCGTGTGACAGCATGGCGACCCTGCTCCCACACCACCGCCTGACGCTGACGATCGGTTTTGTGGCGCGCAAGGCCGGTCGCGATTTTCAAAATACCGCCCGCCTCAAAGCTGATGCCTCGAATGCCGCGAATACGCGGGTCATAGGCCGAGGGCACACCATTGGCGAACGCAAGGTAATGGCGTTTGACCGAATGGTCTTCAAACTGTGCAGCCAATCCATGATGTGCCCGGTCGGATTTCGCCACTACCAACAGCCCGGTCGTGTCTTTGTCGATGCGGTGCACGATGCCCGGCCTGCGTACGCCGCCGATGCCCGACAGCGTGTCACCGCAATGGGCCAGCAATGCATTGACCAAAGTTCCCGACGGAGTGCCGGGTGCCGGATGAACAACCATACCCGCAGGTTTATTGATGACGATCAGATCGCCGTCTTCCCAAATCACCTCGAGCGGGATGTCCTCGGGCAGTGCTGTCACGTCAACCGGGGTGACAAGCCGCAAGGCATAGACCTGGCCTTCAATCACTTTGGTCTTGGGGTTAGTGATAGCCACCCCGTCCAGCAAAACATCACCCTCGTCGATCATCTTCATCAAACGGGAGCGCGAAAGTGATGCGTCCTCTGGCACCTCGGCCGCAAGCGCCTTATCAAGACGCACCGGGGCATCCTCGCCGATGGTGACGAACAAAAACTCTTCGGTTGGATCGGACAGTATTGCCATGACAGACACCCCTTCAGAGCCGGACCTACCGCCCTCGCTCCGCTTTCTCAAAGCTTTGGTGATCGTGTTGATGATCACCATGATTGCAGGCGTCATAACCGTGGTTGGCCTGCTTGTCACCCGCATGCCTGATGCAAATGCAATAGCGCCGGTCTTGCCCGATCAAATTCAGTTGCCGCCGGGGCAGACGGCCGCAGCGGTGACCATGGGCAAAGGCTGGATTGCCGTCGTGACAGAGCAGCAATCGATCTTGATCTTTAACCCAGACGGCTCCTTGCGCCAAACAGTTGCAATCAACTGATCCATCAGGCTTGACGGTTCATACCAAAGACTGTTGCTATCTATGCACCGCAAAGACGCAAAACTGATGGGACTTG
>JAAFIJ010000200.1 GCA_013298675.1 Rhodobacterales bacterium
TGGTGAACAACTCTTTCACCGGGGCCTGTTCAACGACTTGACCGCCGTACATCACCATCACCCGGTCGGCGATGCCAGCGATCACACCCAGATCATGGGTGATCCAGATGATCGCCATGCCCAACTTTTGGCGTAACTCACGCACCAGATCCAGGATCTGCGCCTGAATGGTCACATCCAGCGCCGTTGTCGGTTCGTCGGCGATCAAGACATCGGGGTCACAGGCCAAGGCGATGGCAATCATCACCCGCTGGCGCATACCGCCTGAAAACTGGTGTGGATAGGCCGATAAACGTTTGCGTGCATCGGGTATGCCGACCAATTCCAGCAATTCAACGGCGCGGTCGGCGGCCTGCGCGCGCGTCATGCCCATGTGTTTGCGCAAGGGTTCCATGATCTGATCGCCAACCGAAAAGACAGGATTAAGACTGGTCATCGGGTCTTGAAACACAAAGCCGATTCTTGCCCCACGCACTGCACGCAAATCTTCGGCGGAAATCTTTAGGATATCCAAGCCGTCCAACAAAACCTGACCTTCGCGAATTTCCGCAGGTGGCATTGGCAACAGACCAACCAGCGACATCATTGTCACCGATTTTCCAGACCCACTTTCGCCGACAACCCCCAGAAGTTCGCCCTTGTTCAGGTGAAAACTGACGGAGTTGACCGCATGCACCTCACCACTACGGGTGCGAAATACCGTCTTAAGTCCCCGTACGTCGAGGACAGGCGCGGCCAATTCGGCCATATGTAACCCCCAGGTCGCTGTCGTTCGTCACTGTTATTTTTGACTTTATTGGGTTCAAGCAAGGCCTGACCAATTGGTAAACAAAGTCTTTCCGATTTCCGTCCGTCAAGCAATCCCGAATTTTCGCGCCAATCCAGCAATACCTTTCGGCATTATGCTGCAAAGGCACTACAAACTGCCCGGGATTGACAGTGCTCGTACAGCACCGCACCTTTGCCACCAGATTTTGTGCAAAGAGGCCTGCGGAAATGACCCAGTTTACCCCGCGTCAACTGCTGGACAAGTTGGTGTCCTTTCCGACTGTTAGCCATGAGACGAATCTTCCACTTATCGACTGGCTAGAGGGATATTTAACCCTGCAGGGGATCACCTGCCACCGCCACTGGAATGAGGATCGAAGCAAAGCCGCGCTGTTTGCCCATGTGGGGCCGATGGTTGAAGGGGGCGTTGTGCTGTCGGGCCATTCTGATGTCGTACCTGTAGAAGGCCAACACTGGACAAGTGATCCATGGACCGTGACCGAGCGCGAGGGGCGGCTTTACGGGCGCGGGACCTGCGATATGAAAGGCTATGTGGCGCTCGCTATCTGGGCCTTGGTGGAGGGGCACCACAAGGGTCTGACCACACCCTTGCAACTGGCGCTGTCCTATGACGAAGAGATCGGCTGTACCGGTGCGCCGCCGATGATTGCCGCAATGCAACGCCACCTGCCACGCGCAGCTTCTGCCCTGATAGGAGAGCCGTCAGGCATGCAGATCATCAACGGACATAAGGGCGGCACCGGCTTTCATGTTCACGTCAAGGGATTCGAGGTGCATTCGTCTTTGCTTCCCTACGGTGTGTCGGCCATCATGGAGGGCGCGCGACTGATTTCTTGGGTGAATGACCAGAACGCCGTCTTACGCTCGGTTCCGCCTTCGGCTCTTGCCGCCGCGTTTGATCCTCCCTTTTCCACGCTGCATGTGGGCACCATCCAAGGCGGGACCGCCAACAACATCACCGCCGCCGATTGCCGCTTTGCGTTGGAAATGCGGATTGTGCCGGGTGAAGAGATGGAAGACTGGGCGCAGAAAGTGGTGGTCGAAGCGGCCCACTTAAATGCGGCCATAGCGGCCGTGCGCCCCGAGGCAGGCGTGCACTTGACCCGCTTTTTCAATGTGCCCCCTTTGCAGCCCGAACCACATGGCGCAGCCGAAAGCTTGGCGCGCAAAATCACCGGGCAGAATGCAACCGGGGTGGTCAGCTACGGCACAGAGGCAGGGCAGTTCCAGGAGGCAGGCTATTCTGCAATCGTTTGCGGCCCGGGTCATATCGCGCAGGCCCACCAACCCGACGAATACCTGTCCGTCGCGGAATTTGAAGCGGGCCATCGCTTTATGCAACGTTTGCTTGTGGAACTGTCATGACCCCTTTTCCGATTTCCGAGGCTACTTCGGTTCGTTTTGCCCCAGCACTGCCAACTTCGGCAGATGTCGTTATTTTGGGCGGCGGTGTCATGGGGGTGATGACCGCTTGGTCGCTGGCAGAGCGCGGCTTGCAGGTGGTATTGTGCGAAAAGGGGCGTATCGCGGGCGAGCAAAGCAGTCGCAACTGGGGATGGATCCGACAGCAAGGCCGCGATCTGGGCGAATTGCCGATCATGATCGAATCGCTGCGCATCTGGAAATCTTTGGCGCAGGAATTCGGAGATGCACTTGGGTTTCGTCAAACCGGGGTGAAGTATCTGGCCCGCACAGAGGCTGAGATGTCAGGTTTTGCCGATTGGCTGGTGCACGCGCGCCAGCATGGGTTGGACACGCGACTGCAAACGGCTGCCGAAGTGCGGGCTGATTTCCAAGGCTCTGCTCGCGTATGGCTGGGCGGATTGCTGACCCCTTCGGATGCGCGGGCCGAACCTTGGGTCGCAGTGCCGCTGCTTGCGTCCGGGGCTGTGGCACGGGGGGCGGTAATATTAGAGAACTGCGCCGTACGCCGATTGGATGTGCAAGCGGGCCGGGTTTGCGGTGTTTACACCGAACAAGGCCGCATCGCTTGTGACCAAGTGGTGGTGGCAGGTGGCGCGTGGTCGTCTTTGTTTTTGCGAGCCGAAGGGGTGCATATCCCGCAACTTGCGGTGCTTGCATCCGTGGCCCAGACCGAACCGATGCCCGAGGTCTATGCAGGTGCCGCCGCCGATGACCGCTTTGCCTTTCGCAGGCGTGAATGTGGCGGCTATTCCATCGCCCCCGGTTCGAGCCATGATTTCTTTGTTGGCCCAGATGCGTTTCGCAATCTCGCGACCTATCTTCCAGTGCTACGCAAGGATTTCAAATCGACCCACTTTCGCGCCGCGGCCCCAAAGGGCTTTCCAGATGCATGGTCAACCAAACGGCGCTGGTCAGGGGATGAGGTATCCCCGTTTGAGAGGATGCGCGTTTTAAACCCGGCGCCGAACATGAACACATTGTCTGCGGTGCAAGACGCGTTTGCATCAGCGCTGCCGCAACTTGGCCGCCCCAAACTGCGCTCGGCTTGGGCCGGGATGATTGATACGATGCCCGATGTGGTTCCTGTGATTGACCGGGTAGCGGCACTTCCGGGTTTGGTGATTGCCACCGGCCTGTCTGGGCACGGGTTTGGCATTGGTCCCGGGATGGGACGTGTGGTGGCCGATCTTGTGGCGGGACATGCGATCGGCCATGATCTGACAAGGTTCAGGCTGTCACGGTTTAGCGACGGATCGAAAATCGCACCGGGGCCGACGCTGTAACCCCAAGGGGCGAATTGCGCTCTGTGCTCTCTTTACTTACCCCGCGCCACCGATTAGCCAGCACGTTTTCGCGAGGGTTGGGGTTCTATGATGCAAGCGCAATTTTGTGGGCTGGACTTTGGCACCTCTAACTCCACCGTCTCGATCAGCGATGGGAGCAGCGCCGCACTTGTCCCGCTTGAAGGCGCGCACCAAACCCTGCCGTCAGGGGTGTTTTGGGACAGTGAAGGCTTGCCCCCGGTTTTTGGCCGTGCTGCCATTGCGTCTTATGTGGGCGGTGAGGATGGCCGCCTGATGCGCGGGATCAAAAGCACGCTTGGATCAACGCTGATCGATGAGAAAACCAAGGTTGGTAATAAGCTGGTGTCGTTTCGCACAGTGCTCGGTGCCTATCTTGGCCACCTAAAGGCGCGGCTTGATGCACATGTGGGCAGCTCCGTTGAGCGGGTGGTCATCGGTCGCCCGGTGCATTTTGTCGACAATGACCCTGCGGCTGATGCACGCGCCCAAGAGGTTCTGGCGGAAATCGCACGTGAGGTGGGGTTTCGCGATATCGCTTTTCAGTTCGAACCGATTGCTGCGGCATTGCAATACGAACAAGGGGTTGCGCGCGAAGAATTGGTGTTGATCGTCGATATCGGTGGCGGCACCTCTGACTTTTCCATCCTGCGGGTGTCACCGCAACGTGCCAAGTTGGCGGACCGTTCCGCAGATATCTTGGCCAACGACGGCATCCGTCTGGGGGGCACCGACTTTGACCGGGTGTTAAGCCTTGCCGAAGTAATGCCGCATCTTGGGTTCAACACCACAACAGGCAAGGGCCGGGGCATCATGCCCAAGCACTACTACCTTGATCTGGCCACATGGCACCGCATCAATATGCTGTACACCCAGCGCACTCTGACCGATCTCAAGGCGCTGCGGTTTGAGGCGGACGAACCCGTTCTGATCGACCGATTGGCCAAGGTCGTGCGCGAACGGCACGGCCATTCACTTGCCATGGCGGTAGAGGCGGTCAAGATCGCCTTGTCGGACGCAGATCATGCGCGCCTGATGCTGTCGGTCTTTACCGCAGGCCCCAATCCCATGGTCAGCCGTGAAAGGCTGGATACAGCACTTGGCGCATCGATGGAGCGGATCCGCGGCGCGTTGCGGAGTATTCTCTCACAAGCCGGGCTGCCACCCACAGCGATAGGCACCGTGTTTATGACCGGCGGCTCTAGTGGCCTGCCGATCTTGCGCGCCTGTGTCGGCCAAGTCTTGCCGGGCGTGCCAATTGCCACTGGCGACATGCTGGGGTCTGTTGGGGCAGGTCTTGCCCTGGATGCCGTGCGCAAGTTCGCTTGATGGTGCCAATTGCCGCTCTTCGGGAAAGCCCGGATCGATGCGACGCGCATCCGCTCTCATATTGGCCCTTGAAACAGCGCGTGGTTTGATCAAATCTGAGCGCAAAGGAGCACCATCATGCCCGTCAAAAACCGCTTTGCCGAACTGCTGCCAGAAATCACCGCGTGGCGTCACGATTTTCACGAAAACCCAGAGCTGTTGTTCGATGTGCACCGCACGGCAGGCAAGGTCGCGGCTTTGTGCCGAGAGTTTGGGTGTGATGACGTCGTAGAGGGGATCGGTCGTACAGGGGTGGTTGCCGTCATCAAGGGCAAGTCGGACAGCGCAGGGCGCGTCATAGGCTTGCGCGCCGATATGGACGCTTTGCCGATCACCGAGCAAACAGGGGCCGCCTATGCCTCCAAAGTGCCCGGCAAAATGCACGCCTGCGGCCATGACGGTCATACATCTATG
>JAAFIJ010000201.1 GCA_013298675.1 Rhodobacterales bacterium
GGCAACACCGGCATGGTCAAAACCGAACATCCGACCCGTGCGCGCCATGCCTGCCTGAATTTCGTCTGCGATGAAGACGATACCATGCTGATCACAAATCGCGCGAAGAGCGCGCAGGAAACTGAACGGCGCGATATTAAATCCGCCTTCTCCCTGCACCGGCTCGATGATGATCGCTGCCACACGCTCCGGATCGACAGAGCTGGCAAACAGCCGCTCAAGCGCCGCAATCGCATCGGCCTCGGCGACGCCGTGAAAATCGTTCGGGAAAGGGGCATGAACGATTTCGGGCGGCATCGCGCCGAAGCCCTTCTTGTAGGGCGCAACCTTGCCGGTCAGCGCCATGCCAAGCAAGGTGCGCCCGTGAAACGCGCCCGAGAACGAGACGACACCCGACCGCCCCGTGAAGGCCCGCGCCATCTTGATCGCGTTCTCGACGGCCTCGGCCCCGGTGGTTACAAGCATGGTTTTCTTGAGGAAATCACCTGGTGTCAGCGCGTTCAGACGCTCGGCCAGGGTCAGATAACTTTCATAGGGTGCCACATGAAAGCAGGTATGGGTAAAGGCCTGCGCCTGCTCGGCCACGGCGGCCATGACGCGAGGGTGGCGGTGCCCTGTGTTATTCACTGCGATGCCCGCGGCAAAGTCGATGAAGCGGCGGCCCTCAGCGTCCCAAAGCAATGCATTTTCAGCGCGGGTGGCATAGATACCGCGCGTTCCGACACCGCGCGCCACAGCGGCGGTCTTGCGGGCGATCAGGGTGGCGGTGGCGGATTGGGTCATGTCTTGCTCCGATGATTCACTGTATCTGGAGATATCACCGCTCAATATATTGAGCAACATATTTCCGAAAGTTGCACAAGATTCTTGCCTGAACTATGCTCTATTCAAACAAGGGGGCGTGATGATTCAAGATTTCGACGTTGGAAGTCGGCTGAGAGAGATGCGCGTGGGTGCTGGTCTGTCACAGCGCCAACTAGCCGAGGCCTCGGACGTGCCACACGGCCAGATTTCGATGATCGAAACCAACCGTTCCAGCCCTTCGGTGGCATCCTTGCGCAAGATTCTGGGCGGGTTAAAAGTCACCATGTCCGAATTTTTTGAACCGGACGCCCCGCAGACCAATGCGGTTTTCTTCAAACCGCACGAGTTGCGCGATTTGACGACGCGGCTTTACACCAAGACGGGGGCCACGGGTGGACGCATCACATTGCAACAAGTGGGGGATGCCAAGGCGCATGGTTTGCAAATCCTCCATGAACGGTATGAACCCGGTGCCGACACGGGCGAGACGATGCTTGAACACATTGGCAACGAGGGTGGTCTTGTGATTTCAGGCGAGATCGAAGTGACTGTGGGTGAGCAGATGGCCGTCCTGAAAGCGGGCGACAGCTATCTTTTCGACTCGATGGCTCCGCATCGTTTCCGCAATCTGGGCGACCGCGAGGCCATTGTGGTTTCGGCCTGCACGCCACCCTATTTGTAGATTGCGCGCCCCACCCTGCAAAGGGACGGGGCGCGCAGAGGCTTTATTTCGTGATCAGAACATCCATCGGGACGGGTTCGGAAATGCGCCATTCGTCGACACGGCCGGGCTTGCCGTTGGTGATTTCGATGATCTGCATCAGCGCGGTGTTCTGGTGGTGCAATTCGGACGAGAAGCTGCGCGGACCAAAGGCGGTCGGTTCATCCTTCATCTTTTCCAGTTCTGCCGTTACCGCTGCGCCATCAACCGTGCCTGCACGTTCAACCGCTTTGGCCCAAAGGTCGATCAGCACATAGCCGGGATAGGCATATTGGCTGGCCGGGCGCGCGCCGGTGGCCTTTTCATAGGCCACATTGAAAGCCTCGACTTCCGGGCGCGGATCGTCGCCGTAGATCGAACCCTGCACCGGCACGACAAAGCCGGAAAGATCAGGCGTGGCGTCCAGCCAATAGCTGCCGTCAACGGCAGAGCCATTCAGGATCAATGAGTTGATCCCGGCCGCGCGGATCTGACGGACGGCGGCTGCGGCCCCAGGCATCACGGAACACAGCATGATCACGTCGGGCTCTTGCGGCAGGGCCTTGATCCGGGTGATCTGGCTGGCAATGGACGCGTCGTCATTCTTGAACGTGTCGCGGCCGACGATTTCCGCCCCTTCAAGGCGCGGGAACATCCAGTCAAAGCCGGTGCAGATGCCCTTGTTGTATTCGATAAAGGTATCCTCCAGCACATAGGCCTTGCGGGCAGCGCGCTTGTTGTAGGACCATTCGGCCATCGTGGCACCCTGAACCGGCGCCAGAACCGATGCCGAGAAGGCATTCGGGCCAACGCCCTGGATCCCCGCCTTCACATCTTCGGCGCAAAGGAAGAACGAGTTCATGCCTTCGCCTTCGGCCACAAGGGCCGCTGGTGAGCCGAAATCGTAATCGCAAGACACCACCATCATCTGCGCGCCCTGGTCCACCATTTCCAACCCGGCCTTGGCGGCCTCGGCACGGTCGGTGCGGGTGTCAGCTTCGATCCATTTGATCTGCTTGCCCAAAAGGCCGCCCGCTGCGTTGATCTCGTCAATCCGGATTTTCGCGGCGGTGGCGGCCGGCGTGTCATAGGCCTCCATCCAGCCAGACTTGGCAATCGCGAAGCCCACCGTGATGTCGTCCGCCATCACCGGCGTTGCCAGCGCCGCGAAAATCGCTGCGCCCAGAGTAAGGTGTTTCATGGTTCTCTCCTGTTGATTGTTCGGGTCATTTGGGTGTCTTCGCCCGCCCCGCGACCCACGCGGCAGGCAAGATCAGATCGCGCCCTGCCAAAAGTCCGGCAGGGCGGAAAATCAGAACGAGGATCATGGCAAGGCCGATCAGGATTTCCTGACTGCCCGCTGGCAGCGCAAACTGGGTCGCCCCCAGCGTGACGCCCTTTTCAAGACGCACCAGCCCTTCAACCGCGATGGATACAACGAGCACCCCGACCACAGCCCCCGAAAGACTGCCAATGCCGCCCACCACCAACATCGCCAGCATCAGGAATGTCAGGCTCAGGTAGAAACCATCGGGATTGATGACGCCGATGAAATGGCCCATCAGTGCGCCACCTACACCACAGAAAAACGCCGAAACGGTAAAGGCAGCCAGGCGGTGGCGGTAACGATCAATGCCACTGGCGCTTGCCGCAACCTCGTCTTCGCGGGTCGCACGCAGGGCAAGACCCGATGCCGATGCCCCGTAGATCGCCGCAACCAGGATCGCGAAGGCGGCCCAACCCAACCCGACCCAAGGGGTGACATAGCGCGCAAGGCCGACGACGGACGAGGTTCCGCCCGTCACCGGTGTCCAGTTCGACCAGATGGTGTTCACCATCGCCAGAAAGGCAAAGCTGGCGATTGAGGCCGCAATGCCTGACAGCCGCAAAATGGCAGCCCCCGCCAGCAGCGCCACCAGGGCCGCCACCACGCCTGCGACAACCGCTGCGGGCAGCACGTGCCATTCCGCCTGCGCCACCCAATCGGGCAGACCGGGCAGCAACAAAGATTTCATCGCGGGTTTCAGCGTTGCCCAGGCCGACACATAGGCCCCGACGCAGGCAAAGGCCGCGTGGCCAAAGCTGATCACGCCCGAATTCCCGGCGAATATCCAGAACCCCACCACCAGCGTGACGCGGATCAGCGTCTCGGCGGCCATGCGACCGAGTGAGCGGTCGCCAAAGGCCCCGATCAGCAGCACGAAGGCGGTCAGCAGTGCTATCAGCAGCACAGGCGTGGTCAGGCTGGCAAGTTTGCGGGCTTGATGTTCGGTCATGTCAGACCCTCGGTTTGGCGCTGGCCGAGGCGAAAAGCCCCTGCGGACGCAGAAGAAGGACAAGAATGACAAGCCCGTAGAGGAAGGCATCGCGGAATGGCCGCGCCTCTATCGGCAGGGCGGCTTGCAGGGCGACCGACGCGGCCCCTATTGCAAAGCCGGCCGCCACCGCTCCGGGCAAGCTGCCCATGCCGCCGACCACGGTGGCGATAAAGGCAATCAACATGATCTGCCCGCCCATCCGCACATCCGCCACGCCGGTTTGCGCCACCAGCACCAAGGCGACCGTCGCCGCCAGCGCCCCCGACAGGGCGAAGGCCCCGGCGATCACCGCATTGGCCCGCACACCCAAAAGCCGCGCCATGCCGAAATCTTCGGCGGCGGCTCGCATCTCCAAACCGATCCGGCTGCGCTTCAGCATCAGCGCCAGCAGCGCCAGCACCAATAGAACCGCGCAAATCACGATGATCTGCAGCATCGGCACCTCTGCTCCCAGCAGCTGTACGGGCTTGCCCAAATCGGGCCAAAGGCTGATCGCCTTGGGCCTGCCGCCATAAAACACCAGCAGCACATTCTGGATCACCACACCCAGAGCGAAACTGGCCACCATGAGGGCAACGGGCGATGCGTTGCGCAACGGACGGAACACCAGATATTCCGACGCCACCGCTAACCCCGCGCCCACCGCCAAAAGTGCGGGCACCAGCACCAGAGCAGGCGCCGCCCCCAGACCCATCACCGCCACCGCATCGGTGGAGGGCACGATAAGCGCAAAGACGGCAAAGGCGATGAACTGGCCATGCGCAAAGTTCACCAGCTTCATCACGCCGAAAATCAGTGCGATGCCCAGCGCGGCAATTGCATAGATGCCCCCCAGCGACAGCGCATCGAACAGAAGTTGCAGAGTCATGGTGCGGCCTTTCCGAAATAGGCTTCTTTCAGCAGGTCATCGGCGGCAAAGCTGGCGGCGTCTCCGTCGGCCACGATCTGGCCTCCGCGCAGCAGCAGCATCCGCCCGCCCACGCGCCCCGCCCTTGCCGAGCTTTGCTCGACAATCACCAGCGTCAGGCCGCGTTGCGCCTGAAGGCTGCACAGGCGCTCGTAGACCTCGTCCACCACGCGCGGGGCCAGTCCCAGGGACGGCTCGTCCACCAGCATCAGTTTGGGGTTGGTCATCAGCGCGCGGCCAATCGCCAGCATCTGCTGCTGCCCGCCCGACAAGACCCCAGCATTGGCATGGCGGCGGCTACCAAGGATCGGGAAGGCAGAATAGATCGCCTCCAGATCGTCTGGGATGGACGTTTTGTCCCGGCGCAGACCGACTCCGACTAGCAGATTTTCCTGCACCGTAAGCGCGCGGAAAATCCGCCGCCCCTCGGGCACCATTGACAATCCACGTCGCGCAATTGCTTCGGGCACACGGCCCGACAGGATGTCGCCATCCATTTCGATCCGGCCATGTGCGGCGCGCACCTCACCGGCTATCGCTGCCAAAAGCGAAGATTTCCCCG
>JAAFIJ010000202.1 GCA_013298675.1 Rhodobacterales bacterium
AGCGGAGAGTTCGGGCTCATAGGTTTTAGGTTATGCTGCTTGGCGGCGGTGTTTCAAGCGGCGAATTTGGATGGTCTGCTGTTTGATGGCCTCCTTTCGGCCAAAACGGTTTCGCCGCGCGCCTGCCGGTGTCAGATTGCCCACGCACTCGTGCTAGCGATGGTTGTTGTAGTGGTCGATGAAGTTGGTGACACGAAATACAGCTGACTTCATGGCGACTGGTGTTCCACTTGTTAACCCTTGGCAAGTTGGAGCCTATGCTTTGAACTCAATGCGCAGCACTTATCTTTTCATTGTGTGTAATCTGTGTGTAATGAATACCGTCCGCAAAGCTATGTTTACATCCGCCGATATCCAGCTGCCATAGAAAATATAATTTAAAAACAACAGTTTAATCTAATTTTTTTCCACATGCGTCCATCTATAAACATATAGTACAACTAACTTCTAATCAGGATGTTGGGCGTTCGAGTCGTCCCGGGATCACCAAATCGTCAACGCACCACACAAAGCCTACCAGCGCAGAAACCTTGAACCGATCAGGGCGGAAAGCACTGCAACACCGCTGATCGCCAGTCCGTACCACGTCACATAAAACAGCGGGCTGTCTTCTGTACAGTGCATCGCATAGATCGCCGCGGCCAAACCGCTCCCGGCCAATCCGGCGACAAAGCCCGACAGAGTCGGCACGGTCGACGCACCCCTGCGCATGGTGGCCAGAATTACGGCGACCGGAGCGATCGACAACAAGGGAATCGTGATAAGGCACGCGGTCATGGTTTTTCCAACAACTGCCATTCGCAGACCCTCTGCCGGGGTGGCGGCATAGGCCCAGACCAATAGGCAAATCGCCACAGCCCCCACAACGGCAAGCTGAGTCAGATTGGCATGGCGCCGACCATCTGGTTTCGCCAGGATCAGGCTAACCCGCAGCGCAATCAAACCCAATGCCCCGGTCAAAAGAAACCGCGCTGCCGAGACAGGTGAGCCAAGAGATTGCACCAAATCGGCGCGAAACCCAAGCGTGGCCCACAAAACCAATATGGAAAACCCAACCGCAGCAAGAATGCCCGGAAACAACAGCTCCGCAATCGGGCGGTACTTGGCAGTATCTTTTGCCAAACCACGTATCAGATCATCAGTCTTCATTTCACATGCCTGTTCCGAAGGAAGGCCAAAGTTTTAAGCGCCCGGTGTAAAGCCACCCTAACGGCGCCATCGCTCATATTCAGGGCCTGCCCGGTTTCACCGCTGCTGGCCCCTTCCAGACAAATCTTTCGCACGATATTGGCCGAACGATCGTCCAACATCCCAATCATTTTTACCATATCCGACGCCTCTGTCGGGTCTGGCCCCACCTGTGCTGGCAGGATTTCAGCAAAATCGTCGATCGGCAGCTCGACAGTTCGTCCGCGGGCCCGAAAAGCGTCGACAACCTTGTAGCGTGCGATGGCGTATAGCCACGGGCGCACCGGGGTGCCTTCTTGCCATGTATGTCGCTTTAGATGAACGGCAAGCAACACGTCTTGCAACACATCTTCGCAACTTGCCTCGCCCAAGCCATGACCCTTCGCACGCACAACCCCACGCAAAACTGGGGCCACAGTCTGCAAGAACTGCTCATAAGCGCGGCTGTCGCCCGCATTTGCCGCAATAAGCAACTGTCCCCAGTCATCCATCAAATTTGCATCCCTGGTGTTCCATTCGCACAAACAGAGCCAATCGTTACAACAAATGTCATAAATTGCGAAAGACCAACTCTGCTCCAAACTGACACACAGTTTCGTCAAGCAGGCATTGAACTGCTACAAATTTCAGATCGAACCTCGATCCGACCCAAACCGAATGAAATCGGCGCCTTAAAATTTGACCGTGAGATCCGCACGCCGGACAAGACCCATAGCGTAGAGCCGCACTTTGGTTTGGCCCAAATCTTTTGATTAAGACATGGCTTGTCCTAAACCCACCCAACTAGCTTTTCTGTGTCATCTTCCAAATGCGTATCGGAAGTTCCTGCGGTCACCGTCAATTTGTTGTGGCATTGGCGATCGCATTTTTGCCCCCCTTCGCCTTGAATTCGCCGAGGGCGAATTTTCAAAAAAACCTGAAAATCTCGCCCGGGTCCACGCCGGTTGCGTTGAAAGGGCGAAAAGAATTGGGGCGTATCGTGGCGGGCAGCACAGAAAGCGAAATCAGCGCGCTGTTGGATCCGGCCCTTGCAGGTGCATCATCAGGCGGCAAGTACATGGGAGTTCGGTTGAAATGCCATGGCATAGGCCCAACGAAAGTCAGGGCTCATGCCATGGCAGCGCCGTCAAAGATACGGGGCGTGCTGCACCTATTTAGCGCTTGGTGCAGGCGCGCCTCCTTCAAACCTGTTGCCGTGTCTGTAGTCGCAAGGTGCTTCTTGCATCTGCAAGTGCAGTCCGTTGCCGGTATAGGGATGCGCGCGTGCCACGTCTTCATCGAAGTCGATCCCAAGGCCGGGACGGTTGGTCGGAATGATGTAACCGTCTTCCCAAACAATGGAATTGCGGATCAGTTTCATATGGAAATCGCCGCCGGTTTGAATGGTTTCCGCCATCAGAATGTTGGGAATAGAGGCGGCGAATTGCACGTTTGCGGCCCATTCCACCGGACCTGCATAGAGGTGCGGGGCCATCTCTGCGTTGTAAATCTCGGCAATCGCCGCGATTTTCTTGGCTTCCCAAATACCGCCCACACGCCCAAGGGCGGGTTGCAAAATGCGCACGCCGCCTACGCGCAGCAGGGCACCAAATTCGGCTTTTGTCGTCAACCGTTCGCCTGTCGCCAAAGGGATCCGTACTTGGCGCGCCACTTCGGCAAATTCCAGCAGGTTGTCTGGCGGGATCGGCTCTTCGTACCACAATGGGTTATAGGGCTCTAGCTCTCGGCCCATACGAATAGCTCCGGCGGTCGTGAACTGACCGTGGGTGCCGAACAACAGGTCGGCCTTGTCGCCCACTGCTTCACGGATTTTGCGGCAGAACTCGACAGAGCGGGAAATATCACTCATGGCAGGTTCATGGCCACCGCGAATTGTATAGGGACCGGCAGGGTCGAATTTCACTGCGGTAAAACCTTGGCGAACGCATTTTGCCGCGGCCTCTGCGGTCCAGTCGGCATTCACCCAAAATTCAGAGGCGTCCTGATCGGGCTCGGGATAAAGATAGGTATAGCTGCGCACCTTTTCGTTCATCTTGCCACCAAGCAGGGCATAGACCGGGCGGTCATGCGCCTTGCCCAGAATATCCCAAAGCGCGATCTCAAGCCCCGAGAACGCTCCCATCACTGTCAGGTCAGGGCGCTGCGTAAACCCTGAAGAATAGACGCGCCGGTACATCAGTTCGATGTTCTCAGGGTTTTCGCCGATCATGTGACGTTCAAAAACATCCTCGATCACGGCGATCATCGCCTTTGGACCAACGGTCGAAGCATAGCATTCGCCATATCCCACAATGCCCGTATCGGTGGTGATTTTCGGGAAAATCCAATAACGCCCCCCCCAACCCGGAGCAGGCGGGGCCACAACGAAGATTTCAAGATCTTTAATTTTCACCGGAGCACCTCTTTGTTTTCCCTGAAAATGATCCGTCATCCGCTCTTTGGCGCGCAAAGGCGCGACAAAGACTGTGTCATGAGCGACCCGTCACTGCTGTCAGATGTGGCCAATATCCTGCAAAAAACCTGTCAGAAGCGCCGAAAACTCTGCAGGTTTGTCAAGCATGGGCAAATGCCCGGTTCCGCGCATAAGGGCATACCGATGACCGCGGATCAGTTCTGCCGTCTCACGCACCAGATCTGGCGGCGTTGAGCCGTCATTTGTGCCCGCAATCACCAAGGTGGGCAGGGTCAGAGCGGCCGTCGTTGTGTAGAAATCGGTGCCTGCGATGGCCGCAGCACAGCCAGCCCAACCTTCGATATTCATCTGCAACAGTAGCCTACGCGCGCTCTGCATTTGCGGAATCTCGCGGAACTTGCGTCCAAAGATCCGCTCCATTGCGCCATCGACATAGGCATCGACTCCTTTGACGCGCATCTCTTCAATGCGGGTCTGCCACATTTCCGGGTTGCCGATTTTCGCGGCTGTGTTCGACAAAACCATCGCACGCACTTGATCAAGCCGCTTGGTCGCAAGCCCTTGCGTCACCAATCCACCCAAAGAGACACCAACGACAACAGCGTCTTTCATGCCGACATGATCGATCAATCGTTCGGCATCGCGGATCAACGCACCCATCGTATAAGGGGCCGCCGGCACATCCGATGCGCCGTGGCCTCGTTGGTCATAGCGCAGGATCCGCAGGCCTTTTGGCAACAAGGGGATGACCTGATCCCAGATTGTCAGGTCGGTGCCAAGCGCATGGATCAGTACCAAGGGCGCGCCGTTTGTGGGCCCCTCAACAACGGCATTTAGTCGCAAATCATCAAGATAGATCATCGTCATGTGCTGTTTCCGCAGGTTCAGGTTGGGAATTGACATAGGGCACGCGCAAAAACACTTGGATCCACATTGCCACCAGAGGCGGTGCAGATCACAGTTTCAGGCAAGTCGGACCGAAACAGCGCCGCCGCAAGCGCTACGGCACCGCCCGGTTCAAGCACGATCCGCAGATGGGAAAACGCCAGTGCCATGGCGTGCAAAGCCTCATCATCGCTGACGACCAAGCCCGGACCACACAGACGTTTCAGAATGGGAAAGGTGATTTGACCGGGTTGCGGGGTAAGGACTGCATCACAAATCGAGCCAGTCGTGGCGGTATTCCGGGTAATCCGGCCCGAGGCGAGGGACCGTGCCGTGTCATCAAACCCCATGGGCTCTGCTGGGCGGACCAAAAGACCGGGAGCTGTGCCTTCAAGAGCAAGGGCAATGCCCGCCGTCAGGCCGCCACCACCGCAACAGGTGACGACTGTCGCCTTGGTGATCCCGGCCTCAGCCGCTTGGGCAGCGATTTCAAGCCCCGTGGTTCCTTGGCCCGCAATGACCTGTACGTCGTCAAAAGGCTTGATCAAGGTCAGCCCCCGTTCGCGGGCAAGCGCATCACCCATGGCATCGCGGTCTTGGGTGGCACGGTCGTACAAGATCACCTCGGCTCCGTAGGAACGGGTGTTGTCAATTTTCACGCGGGGCGCATCTGCGGGCATCAATATGACGCAAGGCGCGTTGTGTCGGGCGGCGGCAAGGGCCACGCCTTGGGCATGGTTGCCGGACGAATAGGCAAGCACCCCTTGTCCCAGCGCTTGGGCGGACAGTGCCGACACT
>JAAFIJ010000203.1 GCA_013298675.1 Rhodobacterales bacterium
GTCAGGTCTGGCTTGGCAGGGACCAGCAAAAAGAACCCTGCAACTGCAATCGCAGCGACTGTGGCCATGGCCAGCCCCATCAATCCGGTCAACCAACCCCGTTTGGTCTGGCTGGTGTCGACCGGAAACAGACGTGCCTCAATGGCGGGCATCAGGTTAGGCGCAGGGACAGGGGCAAATGAGTCGTTCATCTCGGCGAACCGATTTTCCCATGCAAGAACACGTTCTGCAAAGGCCGCATCCGTTTTCAGCCGTCTTTCGACCTCGGCGCGCTGCGCAAGATCCAGCACACCCAAAACGTATTCGCCTACCAGTGCATCATCTTGTTCCATGGGGGAAAGAGTGTCGGTCATGCGTCCATACACTCCCGCAGTTTGACAAGACTGCGCCGCAGCCATGTGCGCATCGTGTTCAAGGGCACGGCATGGCGCGCGGCAAGGTCAATGTAGGACAGACCCGACAAATAGGCCCCGCGCAGCGCCTCTGCACGGTCAGGTTCCAGCGTTGCAAAGCAGTCGGTGATGCGGCGGGCCTCTCCAGCGGCAATCAGACGGGTTTCTGCGCGTGGTGCTGTATCGGCCACAGCGGCGATAGCGTCTTCGTCATCGGCAGTCGCGTCGGGTTTGGTGCGCAAACGGTCAATCGCCAAATTGCGAGAGATCGCAATCAGCCATGTCATGCCACGGCCTTTGCTGGCGTCAAAACGGTCGGCGCGCAGCCATACTCTGGTGTAAACTTCTTGCAACGCATCCTCCGCCTCTGCTCGTTGCCCGAACATACGCAAAAGAACGCCCATAAGTTTCGAAGATGTTTGGGTATAGAGCAAGCGAAATGCCGCGCGGTCCTGTGCGGCCACTTTTGCGATCAACAGTGCGACGGGATCCGGCTCCATTCTTTGACCTTAATGGCTCTGAGGGAGAGGTCAACCACTTGTAGATCACTGGATCGTGACCGCCCGCCCAGAAACGAATTTTGTGGTGCTATCCCCTGCGACGACGACGGCCCGCGTCACCACCTGATCCAGACGTGTTAAAGCTGACATCCGGCAGGGTCAGGATTTTTGACAGTTCAGGAAAGGTGTCAACTGCGTTTGGAATGGCAGAGGCATTGACAAAATGCTCTTGAAAGCGCGGCTCGATCGCAGTTTCAACCTTGTGAATCTGGTGCACCGTGGCTTCGATGTAATCCCGCGCACCTACGTTGCACAGGGCAATGCGTGCGCCAGTGCCTGCGGCATTGCCAGCCGAGATCACCTTGTCCAGCTTGACGTCCGGGATCATTCCCAAAACCATCGCGTGCTTTGGGCTGATATGCGCGCCAAATGCCCCGGCGAGCGTGACCTTGTCGACGGTTTCTATGCCCATCTCGTCCATCAACAGCTTTGCGCCCGCATAGAGGGCGGCCTTGGCCAGTTGAATGGCGCGGATATCACCTTGGGTGACCGTGATCAGCGGGCCACCCTCGGCCGTGCCATCATGCAAGACATAGGAATGGGTGCGCCCTTCGGCCACGCAGCGCGGCGTACCGGTTTGATCCGGGCCGCCGATCAGCCCGCCTTGGTCAACCAATCCTGCCATACGCATCTCAGCGACAGCTTCGATGATGCCTGACCCGCAAATGCCAGTGATGCCCGAAGTGGCCGTGGCTTTGGCAAAACCGGGATCAGTCGACCAAAGGTCAGACCCGATAACACGAAAGCGTGGTTCCTTGCTGATGGGATCAATCTCGACCCGCTCAATCGCGCCCGGAGCGGCGCGCTGACCGGAAGAGATTTGCGCGCCCTCAAAAGCGGGACCAGTCGGTGAGGAGCATGCTAAGACACGGGTTTTGTTACCCAAAAGCAGTTCTGCATTGGTGCCCACATCAACGATCAACACCATTTCTTCGGACTTGTTAGGCTCTTCGGCCAAGGCGACAGCGGCGCAATCCGCCCCCACGTGGCCGGCGATACAAGGCAGAATGTAAACCCTTGCGGCAGAGTTCACGGCTTTAATGTCCAGATCGGCCGCATCCAACACCAATGATCCAGAGGTCGCCAAGGCAAAAGGTGCCTGACCAAGCTCGACCGGATCGATCCCCAGCAGCAGGTGATGCATGACCGGGTTGCACACAAAGGTGATCTCGTAAATTGAGGCGGGGTCAATTTTGGCCTCGGTTGAAATGGCTTGCACTAAACCGTTCAGGGCTGTCCGCACTGCACCGGTCATTTCGACATCGCCGCCGGGGTTCATCATGACATAGGACACACGGCTCATCAGGTCTTCGCCAAAGCGGATTTGTGGGTTCATGACACCCGACGAGGCCAAAACCGTTCCGTCACGCAAATCGCACAGATGCGCCGCGATTGTTGTAGAGCCGAGGTCAATCGCCAAACCGTACAAACCGCCCTCGTGAAAACCGGGCCAGATATCAAGGATACGGTGGCGCGCGTCATGATTGCCTTTGTGCAGCGCGACGGTGACTTTCCAGCCGCCTTTGCGAAGCGCAGGTTGAAGGCGTCGCAAAATCGGCAACTCTGCTGCGACTTCGCCCACGCCCCACTGCTCTTGCAACGCAAGGACAAGACGTTCGAAATCGCCCGTAGGTTCGTGCATGTCCGGCTCTGCCACCTCGACATAAAGCGCGCGGGTTGCTGGATCCATCACGATATCGCGCTGGCTGGCGGATTTGCGGATCACCTGTTTGTGGACTTGGCTTTCCGGTGGGACGTCGATGACCACGTCGCCCATCACCTGCGCTTGGCAGCCCAGACGTCGCCCATCGATCATGCCGCGCTTGGATTTATAGCGCTCTTCAACCGAATTCCATTCCGTCAGGGCGCCAGTCTCAACTGTAACACCGTGTTTTGAAAATTCGCCGTAACCGGGCGTGATCTGACATTTCGAACAAATGCCCCGACCACCGCAAACTGAATCCAAATCGACACCAAGCTGCCGCGCGGCCGTCAGGACTGGCGTCCCAAGAGCAAAGCGGCCTCGTTTACCTGAGGGTGTGAAGATTACCAAAGCGTCTTGGGCGATGTCGGTCATGTGGTCCTCGGGTATAGTCGGAATAGGAAATTAGACGAACGTATAGGCGGTATCTGAGAAGGCATCGGCTGCGGACGGATAGAGTCACTGAACATGTTGGTCGGCCGCCAATACGCCGTGCACGGCATTGGCGGGAATGAACAGGGCGACGCCCGGTTTCATGCGCTGACCTGCGCCACCACTATGCACATCAACTTCGGCTTCGATGCCAAAATAAATCTCTGGTTCCGCATGTGAATGCAGCGTCAAGGTTTCGTCGGGGTCCATGATCGCAATGCCACAGACCAGTGCATTGGCGATTGTGACATCACCCGACAGCAGGGACTTCCAGCGAATGCTGCCCTGTGCACGATCTTGCAAGTGTTCTTCGGGCAGATCGCGTTGATCGACCAAAATAGGCGGTGTCATGGAAACCTCACTGCATCTGTCAGAAATCTAAGCGGTATTTGCGCGCAACCATGGCCTGTTCGCGGCATATCAGAAGGTGTCTGCGCCGTTTCTCATGGGTCCTAGCCCGTGATGAACTGCTTGGCCAGTTTCAGGCCCTGGCCTTGATAATTGGACGCAATTTCGCGCCCGTACAGGGTTTCGGGGCGCTCTGCCATGCGTTCATACACCAATCGGCCGACAACCTGACCGTCTTCAAGAACAAATGGGGCTTCGTGGCAACGCACTTCCAGCACGCCACGACTTCCCGCTCCACCTGCCGAGGCATAGCCAAAGCCGGGGTCAAAGAAGCCTGCGTAATGCACCCGGAATTCACCGACCATGGCTAGAAATGGGGCCATTTCGGCGGCATAGTCTGGCGGGATCGTCACCGCTTCTCGGCTGACAAGAATATAAAACGCGCCCGGATCCAAAATGATACGACCATCACGCGAATGGATTTCCTCCCAGAAATCTTGCGCGGGGTAATGGGCGATCTTGTCCAGATCGATCACACCGGTATGAGGTTTGGCCCTGTAGCCCACCAAATCACCGGATTTCGGCCGCAGATCGACAGAGAACCCCAAACCTTCAGAGATCACAGCCGTGCCGGAAACCAGCGGCTCTGTGCGGTGCAACTCTGTCAGCGCAGCGTCGGTCAGCACCGATTGGCCTGTGCGGAACCTGATCTGATTGAGCCGCTGGCCCACGCGCACGAGGACGGAAAAGCTTTTTGGACAAACTTCGGCGTAAAGCGGGCCGCGATAGCCTTCGGGGATGCGGTCGAACTCTGTACCGCCATCGGTGACACAGCGCGTCAACAGATCAAGCCGTCCGGTAGAGCTTTTGGCATTCGCAACGGCAGTAATTCCGGCGGGCAGGGCCAAATGTTCCATCAAAGGAATGACATAGACGCAACCCTTTTCCAGTACGGCTCCTTGTGTAAGGTCCATCCGGTGCATTTCAAATTCGCGCAACCGTTCCGCTACAGTGCGGCCATGACCCGTTAGAAATGATGCGCGCACCCGGTAGGCCACAGTGCCAAGGCGCAGATCAAGGCTGGCTGGTTGGATTTGGGCGTCAATGATCGCGGGATTGCCCACGATTGCACCGTCGGCGATCAGCCTGCGCAAGGCTTGTGCTGGTAAGACGCCCGATTGTGCCATCATTCACCCCAAAGATACGAAAACGCCCGCGCTGCACAGGGCAGGCGGGCGGTTTTTGTTTTGGTCGGGCCGGTGAGATTCGAACTCACGACCTTCCGCCCCCCAGACGGACGCGCTAACCAGGCTGCGCCACGGCCCGACACGCGGGATACATAGCAAACTTGCGCGCAGGGGCAAGCAGGAAAGCACGCCCAAAGCCACTAGCCTTGTGGGTATTGTGGGGCTGCCGACATCTTTCGGGCCAAAGCGGAAAGCTGGTGCAACACGGGCGCAAGTTCGGCTGCATGTGCCGCCAAAGAATGGCGTGGAAGTTTGACACAGGCGTCAATCAGATCTGCGACGGTCGTGTGCTGATTGACGGGCTTTGTTTGCCGGGCAGGGGCGATTGATGCGGTCTCAGGGTGAAGCACAGGTGCCACAACGTCCGCCACGGATGGTGTCAGGTGCGGGGTGGTGCCATCGTGCGGGACCTCTGCTTCGATATTGCTATCGTCTACATTTTCCGCTTCGGATTGAAAGAAGACATCTTCATTCTGGTCGCCAAGATCTTGATCCAGAGGTGTTTCAAGGGCCCTTGGTGCATCATCCTCAATCCCGAAATCAGGATC
>JAAFIJ010000204.1 GCA_013298675.1 Rhodobacterales bacterium
AGGCGGGGATTGACCTGATCGTGGTGAACTTTGCCAATCCTGACATGGTGGGCCATACGGGCAGCTTGCCAGCCGCGATTGCGGCCTGTGAGGCGGTTGATATCGGCCTTGGCCGCGCTCTTGCTGCGTTGCAAATACGAGGGGGAGCGATGATCGTGACCGCCGACCATGGCAATTGCGAGTTGATGATCGATCCAGTGACAGGGGGGCCGCATACGGCGCATACGACCAATCCGGTTCCCGTTGTTTTGGTGGGTGGGCCGGCGGGGACAGTTTTGCGCGATGGTGGGAGGTTGGCTGATCTTGCGCCCACGGTGCTTCAGTTGATGGGCTTGCCGCAACCTGCTGAAATGACAGGAATAAGTTTGCTGAAATGATGTTGCGCGCGGCTCTCTTGGCGGCTTTGGTCCTGTGCCCGCAAATGCTGCGGGCAGGTGTCGCGGAAGATGCGGCCAAAGCTGCCGCAGAATTGCAGGCCGCGGTCGCGTCTTTGGATGCGGCGGTGGGGGCCAAAGACAGTGTGGCGGCCCTGACCAGCACCATCAAGGCCTATGAATACGGCCTTGCCGCCCTGCGCGAAGCGTTGCGCCAAGCGGCCTTGCGCGAAGATCAACTGACGGGCGCGTTCGATGCCAAGCGTGATCAGGTGGCACAACTGTTGGGGGTGCTAAGCCAATTGGACCCCGAGGCCGGGCCGATGCTTATGCTGCATCCGACCGGACCATTGGGCACGGCCCGCTCTGGCATGCTGCTGGCCGATGTCACGCCTGCACTTCAAAAACAAGCCGAGGCGCTGGGACGTGAGCTGAACGAATTGAGCACGCTGAAATCGCTGCAAAAAGAGGCGGGCGTGACCTTGAACGCCGGGCTGCGTGCGGCTGTCGAGGCGCGGTCGGCCCTGTCGCAAGCCATCGCAGACCGCACCACATTGCCCAAAAAATTCACCGAAAGCCCCGAGGTTTTGCGGGGGCTATTGGAAAGCGCCGATACGCTAGAGGCGTTTGCTGCGGGACTTGCGCTTGATGCCGGGGCCAGTTCTGGGTTTGTAGAAGCAAAGGGCAAGCTGGACCTGCCGGTTTTGGGAACCATCCTTTTGTTTCCGAACGAGGCTGATGCCACAGGCGCGACCCGCCCGGGCGTGACATTCGCTGTGCGTCCGGGAGCGTTGCTGCAAAGCCCGTGGCCTGCGACCATTCGATACCGGGGTCCTTTGCTCGACTACGGAAATGTGATGATAATTGAACCCGGAGGGGGCTATTTGTTGGTCGTGGCTGGGTTAGATCAGGTGTACGGTGATGTTGGCGAAGTGATTGCTAAAGGCGCGCCTTTGGGGCTTATGGGCGGAAGCGAACCGGGGCTTGTTGATTTTGCGGCCTCGGGACAAAATGGTGATGGATTGCAAGAGACCGAAACGTATTACTTGGAATTAAGGCAAGGTGCCGATCCAGTGGATCCAATGGAATGGTTTGCGGCGACAGCCGGAGCAGGGGAATAAGATGTCCGTAAAGAAATTCACGATGGCCGCACTTGGCGGAACACTCGCCGGTGTGATCCTGACGACCCAGGTCGCGGGCCCGATGATTGCCCAAGAGGCCGCGCAAACGTCCAATGTCTATCAGCAGCTTGATCTGTTCGGGGACATTTTTGAACGAATCCGCGCCCAATATGTTGAAGAGGTTGACAGCAAAGACCTGATCGAGGCCGCGATCAATGGCATGCTGACGTCGCTTGATCCGCATTCAAGCTATCTCAGTGCCAAAGACTTTGACGACATGCAGGAACAAACCAAAGGTGAGTTTGGCGGTCTGGGCATCGAGGTTAGCCAAGAGCAGGGCTTTGTCAAAGTCGTGTCACCAATGGACGGCACCCCCGCTGATCTTGCAGGCGTTGAGGCGGGCGATTTCATCACCCATGTGAACGGCGCCTCAGTTTCTGGCCTGACGCTGGACCAAGCGGTTGAATTGATGCGCGGGCCTGTCGGGTCTGAGATCATCATCACCATTGCGCGCGAAGGCGTGGATGAGCCGTTCGATATCTCTATCATTCGCGATACGATCAAATTGACCGCCGTTAAGCCGCGCCTTGTCGGCAGCACCATTGTGCTTCGCGTGACAACGTTTAACGAACAAACCTTCCCGGGCATTGAGGAAGGTATCAAAAAGCTGGTCGCAGAGGCGGGCGGTATGGACAAGATCAATGGCTTTGTCATTGACCTGCGCAACAACCCTGGCGGTTTGTTGAAACAAGCCATTCTGGTGTCTGACGCATTCCTTGAAAGCGGCGAAATCGTCTCGACCCGTGGCCGTGCGCCCGAGGATGGAGAGCGGTACAATGCAGAGCCGGGCGATCTGGCCATGGGCAAACCGGTTGTTGTGTTGATCAACGGCGGCTCGGCGTCGGCGTCTGAAATCGTGGCAGGCGCGCTGCAAGACCAACGCCGCTCTATCACGGTTGGCACCAAGAGCTTTGGCAAAGGTTCGGTTCAAACCCTGATCCCGCTGAAAGACGATGGCGCGATGCGTCTGACGACCGCACGCTATTACACACCGTCGGGCCGCTCAATCCAGTCCTTGGGCGTGATGCCGGACATTGTGGTCAAGCAGCCGGTCAAACCGCCGGTTCCGGAAGGAGAGGCTGATGCCCCTAAATCCGCCGTTCAGGATACTACCGAGGCAGATCTGCGCGGTGCCATCACCAACGATTCCATGAGCGAGGACGAGCGCAATCTTTTGCTTGAAGAACGTGCGTTGGTCGAAGAAAGCGCGAAGCTGCGCGATGAGGATTATCAACTGGCCTATGCCGTCGATATCATTCGCGGCCTGACGGCTATCGCGCCAAAACCATAAGGACAAGGGCCGCTCTTAACCGGGCGGCCCGTTCACACCATGCAGAACCCCGCCCAAGACTTGCCCTACCGCCCCTGCGTCGGCGTCATGCTGATCAATGCCCAAGGTCTGATTTTTGTCGGCCAGCGCGTCGACAGCACGGTTGCCGCGTGGCAAATGCCGCAAGGAGGCATCGATGCGGGCGAAAAGCCACGCGCGGCTGCGTTGCGAGAGTTGTGGGAAGAAACTGGCGTCACGGCAGATCTGGTGACGTTCGTGGCCAAGACTGACGATTGGGTCACCTATGATTTGCCCACAGAGTTGTTGGGTAAGGTTTGGGGCGGCAAGTATCGCGGACAGCGCCAAAAATGGTTTCTTTTCCGGTATTTAGGTAGCGATGCGCAGGTTAACATTGCGACTGAACACCCCGAGTTCGGGGTTTGGAAATGGATCGATGCGCAAGAGATGATCGCCTCTATCGTCCCCTTCAAGCGCCAAGTGTACCAAGAGGTCGTGGCAGCCTTTCAAGCCCATTTGGGGACACCTGCTTAACGCAGGGGCCTTTGGTGAAACGCTATAGGCGGTTCAAGATGTTGTGGATAAGCCGCCCCGTTTGTCCATATAAAGCGCGGCGCGATTGACTTGAACGCGCCATAGAGTAATCCTTTCCGTCTTTGTGGAATCGCAGGACCGCCGCTTTGCGCTTTAGTAAGTTACGGCTCAATGGCTTCAAAAGCTTTGTCGACCCTACGGATCTGGTGATCCATGAGGGGCTGACAGGTGTGGTCGGACCGAATGGCTGCGGCAAGTCCAACTTGCTCGAGGCGCTGCGCTGGGTGATGGGGGAAAATCGCCCCTCGGCCATGCGCGGCGGTGGAATGGAAGACGTGATTTTCAACGGTGCCGCCACCCGAGGTGCGCGCCATTTTGCCGAAGTCGCCTTGGTGATGGACAATTCAGACCGGCTTGCGCCCAGCGGGTTCAATGACAGTGATACCATCGAAATCGTGCGCCGGATCACCCGAGATGCAGGGTCTGCCTATAAACTCAACGCCAAAGACCTGCGCGCGCGTGACGTGCAAATGCTGTTTGCGGATGCATCGACCGGCTCTCATAGCCCGGCTTTGGTGCGGCAGGGGCAGATATCTGAACTGATCAATGCCAAGCCCAAGGCACGTCGGCGCATCTTGGAGGAAGCGGCAGGGATTTCGGGACTTTATGCACGCAGGCATGAAGCAGAGCTGAAACTGTCGGGTGCAGAAACCAATTTGCTGCGCGTTGATGACGTGCTGGAACAGCTGGCCCAGCAATTGTCGACACTGGTACGGCAGGCCAAACAAGCAGCGCGCTACCGTGAGATTGGCGAAGAGTTGCGCCATGCCGAAGGGCAGTTGCTGTTCAAACGCTGGCGCGAGGCGGATACTGCGCGCGCCGAAGCAGATAGTATGCTGCGGCTGCGTGTGACAGAGGCGGCACAGGCCGAGGCTGCTGCGCGGAATGCCAGCAACCTGCGTGAGGCGGCCGAAGACGCATTGCCGGCCAAGCGCGAGGAAGAGACGATCGCGGCGGCGATTTTGCAGCGTTTGATCGTGCAGCGCGACCAGCTTGGCGAACAAGAGACGCGCGCGCGGGCGATGATTGACACGCTCAGGGCGCGGATCGCAGAATTGGTGCGCGACCAAGAGCGAGAGGCGGGTCTGAACCGCGATGCAGTTGATACGATTGCACGTCTCGATTGGGAACTGGACCAATTGTTGCGTGCCGCAGACGGGCATGACGAACGGTTGGCCGAAGTCGCAGAGGCCGCACGTGAAGCGTCTGCGGCTCTGACCGAATGCGAGACGGTTTTGTCGCAATCGACCGAGGATGCGGCCCGTTTGGCAGCAAGGCACCAATCGGCGCAGCGCATGTTAAGTGACAATCGTGCGAGCTTTCAAAAGGCCGAGGCAGAGGCGGCGCGCGCGCGTGAGGCGGTGAATGTCACACAGCTGGCCCTTGCGGCGGCCGGGCACGCGATGGATGGCGCGGACGAGGCCCGCCATGCCGCGACGGCCTTGGCCGAAGCAGCCGATGATGCGTTGCTGTCTGCAGAGCAGGCACGCACCGAAGCGCAAGCCCTAGAGTCCGAGGCGCGCGCACATCGTTCAGAGGCAGAGGGAGAGGCCTCTGCGTTGCGCGCCGAACTGGGTGCCTTGGCCAAACTGGTTGAACGCGAGGCGCAAACCGGGTCGCAGTTGTTGGACCGCTTGCAGGTTGAGCCGGGTTTGGAAAAGGCGCTTGGTGCGGCCTTGGCCGATGATCTGCGCGCGCCAGAGGTGGCAGCGGACAAGGCATCCGGCTGGGTGCAACTGCCCGATTATGCGCACCCGCAACCGTTGCCTTCTGGG
>JAAFIJ010000205.1 GCA_013298675.1 Rhodobacterales bacterium
TGGGTGGGCGGATTTATGAACAAAGCTTGGTCGTCTCACACCAACTCCACGGTCCGATCAAGCGTTTGACGGTGCAGACAGGCGCTGTGGTTGATGCGCAAACGGTGGTGTTCGCCACGGGCGGCCATACCGGTGGTTTGGTACCACGCCTGCAGCGCGCGATTTTGCCGATCGCCACCTATATGATGATCTCGGAACCCGCGCCGGAGCTATTGGCAACTGTGATCAAAACGCAAGAGGCGGTGTTGGATGATCGGCGCGCGTCGGATTATTACCGTCTTGTAGAGGGCGGCAAGCGCCTGTTGTGGGGCGGGCGCATCACCACACGGGCCGCTTCGGTCGAAGGGGTCGCGAGAGAATTGCGGCGAGAGATGATTGGCGCGTACCCCCAACTTGCCGGGCTAAAGACCGACTTGGCTTGGTCGGGTCTGATGGGTTATGCGCGCCATCTTATGCCGCAGATTGGGCAAATGTCGCCAGATGTCTGGCATTGCACGGCCTTTGGTGGGCACGGGCTGAACACCACCGCGATTGCGGGCAAAGTTCTGGCCGAGGCAATTTTCAAAGAAACCGACCGGATCAGCATGTTCTCTCCCTTTGGATTGAACTGGGCGGGTGGCCCTATTGGGTTGGCGGCGGCGCAACTGACCTATTGGAAACTACAGGCCCAAGACTGGTGGCGAGAGCGTTAGGCGCGCCGGGTGACATCATGGTCATAAAGCCAGTCAAACCGTCGCATCGCCAATTCAGGTGCAAACCGGTTCATGGTGCGCAATCCAAAATGACCAATCCAGCGCGGCAATCCGGACAAATGGTAGGCGCGTGCATTGCTGTCAGCCCCTGCGACGATGCGCTGACACCGGGCGACACGGGTTTGCGCATAGTGCGACAACGCTATGTCATCGGAGTTTTGTTCCAACAGATCGGCCAAAACCCAAGCGTCCTCTAGCGCCATGCAGGCCCCTTGGGCCAAAAACGGCAATGTCGAATGGGCCGCGTCGCCCAAGATAAAAGCAGCCCCTTCGGTTGTCGTTTTGCCCCATACCGAGGCCACCGGGCGGCGGTGCAACCCCCAGCACCAGACATCATCAATCTGGTCCAGCCACGATTTCACCCGCGGCGAAAAATCCCCAAAGGCAAGGCGCATCTGCATCGGGTCTTCGCGCAGAGTCCAGCTTTCCTCGACCCAGCGCGCGCGCTCCTCGATGGCCACGATATTACGCCATTGGCCATTTCGCAGCGGATAACTAACCAAGTGTTTACCAGTCCCCAAGTGCACCTCAGCGATGGCACCGAATTGTGTGTTGGGGATGACCGCGCGCCATGCGACTTGGCCAGTGAAAAAAGGTGTCCCCTTACCGCCAAGAGCGATTCTGGTGGGGCTGTGCAAACCATCGGCCGCAATCAGAAGATCACACTCAATCTGCGGCCCGTTTTCCAAAGTCAATCGCGGCGCTGGGTCCGACAGGTCAACATGCGTGACCTTATGAAGCATCTTCACACCAACGCCTGCGTCTTGTGCCCCTTTGGCCAAAAGGCCGATCAGATCTGCACGGTGCACAAAGTAAAAGGTCTGCTGCGGGCGCAGCCGCGCCATGTCCAAGCGCAAAACCAGATCATCCGAATATCCATCACGCAATTCGACGGCCTCGGCTTGCGTGGCAATATGTTCAAGCGGCTCTGTCAGGCCAAGGGCGCGCAAGACGACCGCACCGTTGGGCGATATCTGTATTCCCGCTCCGACTTCTCTAATGGCATCAGACTGTTCCAGCACCGTGACCCGCGCGCCGCGACGCGCAAGAGCGATTGCAGCTGCCAGCCCGCCGACCCCTGCCCCGAGTACGGTGACATTGCGCCCATCAAGTGACATCTGGCCCCCCGAAAAGAAAAGCCGGGCATAATGCCCGGCCTTAAGTGTTCATCGTCCTGTCCATTTCACAAGGACAAACCGACAGCCTAGTCGTCGCGGTGCACTTTTTCGCGACGTTCATGTTTTTCTTGTGCTTCCAGGGTCATGACCGCAATTGGCCGCGCGTCCAGCCGTTTCAGGCTGATTGGCTCTCCGGTCATTTCGCAATAGCCAAACTCATTTTCATCGATCCGACGCAACGCCGCGTCAATCTTGGAAACCAGTTTGCGTTGGCGATCCCGCGTTCTAAGTTCCAACGCGCGGTCGGTTTCTTCGCTTGCCCGGTCTGCAATATCAGGAACGTTACGCCCCGAATCTTGCAAATTGTCGATGGTTTCAGCAGACTGGCTCAGCAACTCTTGTTTCCAAACAATCAGCTTACGGCGAAAATACTCCAGCTGAAGTTCGTTCATGAAGGGTTCGTCCTCGGCCGGACGGTAATCGTCGGGCAGGAACACTTCGGATTTCATCGCAGCACACTCCGGTTCTTGGGATACGCGTCGACAAGCGGACCTGACTGTCGAGGCGCTCTCCTTGTGCCGCCCCATTAGCCCAATCACCAAGGCTTGTCACTAGCGGTTGATACATATTTCTTTGACGGCTAAACAGAGGCCGGAACTTTCCTCAGCGTCAAAGTCAGTAGTGAAAAATGAAGTTTTCCACGACCCAATCCTATATCGCCACCAAAGATTTGACCGTCGCGGTGAACGCTTCGGTGACGCTTGAACGTCCCTTGTTGGTGAAGGGAGAGCCGGGAACAGGCAAGACAGAACTGGCGCGTCAAATTGCGTTGTCTTTGGGGCTGCCTTTGATCGAATGGCACGTCAAATCGACGACCAAGGCGCAACAGGGGCTGTATGAATACGATGCGATCAGTAGGTTGCGCGACAGTCAGTTGGGCGACGCACGCGTGCATGACGTTGCAAACTATATCCGCAAAGGCAAGTTGTGGCAGGCCTTTGCCGCCCCATCCAAAGTGGTGCTCTTGATAGACGAGATCGACAAAGCAGATATCGAGTTTCCAAACGATCTGTTGCAGGAATTGGACCGGATGGAGTTTCATGTTTATGAAACCGGGGAAACTGTTCGCGCCCATCACCGCCCGGTGGTCATCATCACGTCAAACAACGAAAAGGAATTGCCCGATGCATTTTTGCGGCGGTGCTTTTTCCACTATATCCGCTTTCCTGACCAAGAAACGCTTGCCGCAATTGTGAAAGTACATTTTCCAAAGATCAAAGAGACCTTGCTGGCCACGGCCCTGAGCGAATTTCTGACCATCCGCGAGACGCCAGGTTTGCGCAAACGACCTTCAACATCGGAATTGCTGGATTGGTTGAAACTTATTCTGGCCGAAGATCTGTCGCCTGAAGATCTGACCCGCAAGGGTGTGAACATTCTGCCCAAGCTTTACGGTGCACTGTTGAAAAACGAACAAGACGTACAATTGTTTGAAAAACTTGCTTTTATGGCGCGCGGCGCAAAGAATTGACATCTGAGACCAAGATTCAAGGTGTCTCGCAAGTTTGACACAGCTGTGCCCATATATCGACATGCCACCACGCCAGTCTTGCCTTCGACGCAAAGACACTTATGGGGTGACCAGGTAAAGTCTGGTTCAAATGGTTGTGCATTGTAGTCTATTTCTTATACGACAGTCGGGCCAAGCGCACGGGTGAAACATTCAAAAGTGAGCCGCCATTTTATGCGTCAATTTCAGTTGTTTGCTGTTGTGGCCTTGACCGCCTGTGGGTTGCCGCAATCTGGTGAGGTTTCAAAGAATTCGTCAAATGAAAGCTTGATTGGCCTGACCGTCGCAGCGCAAGGGCTTGTGGGTGGAGTTGCGCGCGCGCCGCAACGATCAAACGCAGACCTTGCACAAGACTTTTTGAATCTGGAGTTCAAACTGGAAAGTGGCCGCAACCTTGCGACGCTGACGCGGTTTGAAGGCCCGATCAAGGTTGTCATGACGGGGGATGTGCCCGCGAGTGCGCAAGGCGATTTAGCGCGGCTTTTGACCCGTTTGCGGCGCGAGGCAGGATTGGACATTAGCCAAGGCAACGGTCTCGAGAATGCATCCGTAGTGGTAGAGTTTGTGGCGCGCGCAGAAATGCACCGGGTGGTTCCAAATGCCGCGTGTTTTGTGGTCCCGCAGGTGCAGACATTTGCCAGCTACAAACGCGCGCGCAGCAGTGCACAAACTGATTGGGCGCAGGTGCGAAATAGAAAACGGGCGGCAGTGTTCATCCCGTCCGATACCAGTGCCCAAGAAGTGCGCGATTGCCTGCATGAAGAACTTGCTCAGGCTTTGGGGCCGCTCAATGACCTCTATCACCTGCCGGATTCGGTGTTCAACGATGATAACTTCAACACCGTTCTGACCGGCTTTGATATGATGATCTTGCGCCTGCATTATGCGCCAGAACTGACCAACGGCTCCAGCAAGGCAGAGGTGGCAGCAATCTTGCCGCAGCTGATGGCGCGGGTGAATCCGCAAGGCCAAGGGCCCATGACGCCTGTAAAATCCATTGCACCCCAGCGATGGGTCACCGCTGTTGAGACGGCATTGGGCGCGCGTGCCACGGCAGCAGTGCGGATCGACGCTGCCAACCAGATGATTGACATTGCGCAATCAAGCGGTTGGACCGATATCCGGTCCGCATTTGGGTATTATGCCCGGGGACGCGCCAATGTGGCCCGCGACCCCGCGCAAGCGGTTCAAGATTTTGAATTGTCGCGGCGCATCTATCAAAGCTTACAAGACACCGAAATTCAAGTGGCGCACGTGGACATGCAGCTTGCCGCTGTCGCACTTGCAAGTGGGCAGCCTGCCCGCGCAATCGCCTTGGCAGATCAAGCGACACCTGCAATTTTACACAGTGAAAACGCGGCCCTGTTGGCCACAGTGATGTTGATCAAAGCGCAAGCCCTTGAAGCGTCCGGGCACGATGCCGCAGCGCGGGCGCTACGGCTCGACAGTTTGGGTTTGGCGCGGTATGGATTTGGCTCGGACCAAAGGGTTCGGGCGCGGATGAACGAAATCTCGGCATTGGGCGCAAGCGGCAAGCGGCGTTGATCAGGGGTCAACGCCACAAAAATGGAATTGGGCTCGCGATGATCATACTGGCTTGTGCATTTATTGGCGCTTTGATTGGCGCATTTACGGCCAAAAAACGCGGCGGCCGAGGCCTTGATATGCTGCAATACGGTGCGGGTTATGGCATTGCTTTTGCCTTGATCGGATTGTTTTTGACCGTCGTCATCGGTCGTGCAGTCCTCTGACGCGATGTTT
>JAAFIJ010000206.1 GCA_013298675.1 Rhodobacterales bacterium
GGTTGAGGCTTTTGCAACGGATTGTGCACGCCAACTGTGTTTGGCGTCTGAATCGTTGCAGGGGGCTTGATGGAATGAGCGCTCTTGAAATTCGTGATTTGAAGAAGAGTTTTGGGGCAGTTGACGTTCTGCGTGGGATTGATTTCAGCGCAGACGCCGGAGAGTTTATCTGCCTTCTTGGCCCATCGGGGTGCGGAAAGTCCACTCTGTTGCGCTGTATTGCGGGGCTGGAGACGATCACCTCGGGTTCTGTGCAGATCGAGGGTCGCGATATGACCAACGTACCACCTGCCGAGCGCAATCTGGCGATGGTGTTCCAATCCTACGCGCTTTATCCGCACCTAAACGTCCGCAAGAACATGGGCTTTGGGCTGTCGCTGCAAGGCATGCGACGCGCCGAAATCGAGCAGAGGGTGGCAGACGCGGCCCGAATTCTTGAGATCGGCCACTTGCTGGACCGCAAGCCGCGGCAGTTGTCGGGCGGCCAGCGCCAGCGTGTCGCCATTGGACGCGCGATTGTCCGCGACCCCAGCGTGTTTTTGTTTGACGAACCACTGTCTAACCTTGACGCGGCTTTGCGCACCCAAACCCGATATGAGCTGGCACGGCTGCACAAAGAGCTGGGACGCACCATGCTGTTTGTGACGCATGATCAGATCGAAGCGATGACGCTTTCGACCAAAGTGGTCGTGATGAATGCCGGTCGCGTGGAGCAGATTGGCCGCCCGATGGATCTGTATAACCGCCCTGCGAACCGCTTTGTTGCAGGCTTTATCGGGTCACCGCAGATGAATTTTCTACCCGCAGCGCTGCGCAGCGTTGCAGGTGGCGTCGATGTGGATCTGGCAGGTCAATCGCTTGGACTGCCGTTGCCACCGGGCATCGGCGCAGATCTGTCGCGTGTCACCCAAGCTGGCTTGCGGCCCGAGCACCTGCGCATTGTCGCGGCGGATCAGCCAGGGTTGGCGGCGCGCGTGACATCGGTCGAACGTCTTGGGGCCGAGACGCTGGTTTTTGCCAAGACGACAGCCGGGCAGGCGCTTGTGGTGCGGACCGATGGCGCCTCTAGGGTCGAAGACGCCCAGACAGTGACGCTGTCGATCGACCCCGGGCATTTGCATTTCTTTGACGCCGGGGACAAGCGGGTTGAATTCGACCTGCCTGTCGCTGAATGACCCATTTACCAAACGAACGGTTTCACCGTTTACAGCTTAGGGAGGACGAAAATGAAGCCTATATTCAGACCCGTTATCATGGCCGCAGGCCTGGCCTTTGCAGCAGCGTCTGCGCAAGCCGAAGTCTTGCGTTTTGCCACATGGGACAGCAACGAGTCCCTTGAGATTCAAAAAGCGATCGCGGCAAAGTTTGAGGCCGCCCACCCCGGTGTGACCGTGCAGGTCGAAGCTTATGGCGATGGCTATGACACCAAGCTGGCCGCCGGCTTTGGTGCGGGTGATGCGCCCGACGTGATGTATATGTGGAACTTCCCGGCCTATGCGCCGTCCCTCTTGCCGCTTGACGGTTATCTGGCTGGCGAAAACGGTCTGGATATGGCCGATTTCGCAGCGGGCCTGCTGCCATATGCGCGGGTAACCAACGAAGACGGAACCGCCAGCACCTTGGGTATTCCCGCGGGCTACACAACCTTTGTCACCTATTACAACAAAGACATGTTCGACAAAGCAGGCGTTCCTTATCCTGTTGAGGGTTGGACGTGGGCCGATATGCGCGCCGCTGCGGTCAAATTGGCCAAGCCGGACGAGAAAGTTTACGGCTACGGCGTTGACGGCAACCCCGACCCCTATGACTTCGAAACCTACCTTTGGAGCAATGGTTCGTCCTGGATCAGCGCGGATGGCAAAACCACCACTGGCTATCTGAACGCGCCAGAAACCACCGAAGTCTTCCAACAGTTCGTTGACATGGTTAAGGGTGGCGAGGCCGTGTTGTTTGGCGTTGGCGACAACGGCAGTTACCGCGAATTGTTCAACGCCGACAAACTGGGCATGGTGATTTCCGGCACTTGGCCAATGCCGGATTTTGAAGCCGCTGGTAAGAATTTCGGCGTGGTCGGCCTGCCTTCCTTTGGTGGCAAACCGGTGCACAGCAACGTCGGCATTTCTTCGCTGTCGATTGCAAAGGACAGCAAGCAGCCCGATCTGGCATGGGAATTCGTCAAATTCTACGCGAGCCCCGAAGCAGTGGCGATGCGCAAGAACGACATTCCGGTGTTGAATTCTGTGGCCAAGGCACAGGGTATGGACACGAACCCCAAGTTCGCGCCGTTCCTTGCCATGCTGCCGGGCGCCGATGGTAATCTTTCACCGGCCTTTTTGCGCAACGCAAATTGGGGTCGCGCCCAAGAGGTTGTGGCCGAGGCAATCCAGCAAATCTATATTGATCAGGACGGCATTCAGGCGATCCTCGATGACGCCGCTGCGCGTGCCGACAAGGCGCTGACCAAGTGAAGCGCCCTGTGGCAGCCCCCGCAAGGCGGTTTTCCTCCCGCTTCCATGCGGGGGCTGTCGCGCCCTATCTGTTCGTGGCGCCTTGGGTGATCGGGTTTCTTGCCTTCACACTTGGGCCACTGCTTTTCTCGCTCTATATCAGCTTTTTCGACTGGCCGCTGGTGGGCGAGCCGCAGTTCATCGGACTGCAAAATTATACGACCATCATCACCGACGATGCGGATTTTGTGCGCTCTCTGAAGGTAACATTGACATTCGCCGCGATGTTCGTGCCCGCGAACCTGATCGTGGCACTATTGCTTGCAATGCTGCTGAACCAGCCGATGTTTGCCAGTGGTTTTTTCCGCGCCGCCTTCTATGTGCCCTCGATCATTTCGGGGGTGGCATTGGTGACAATATGGTCGTGGCTGCTGTCGCACGAATACGGAGTCATCAACTACATGTTGTCCCTGCTCGGCATCGGGCAGATCAACTGGCTGGGCAGTCCGAACTGGGCACCCGTCTCAATCGTTCTGGTCAGTCTGTGGAGCGTTGGCGCAACGATGCTGATTTTTCTTGCCGGGCTGAAAAGCATCTCGAAAGAGCTATATGAGGCCGCAAGCCTGTCGGGCGTAGGCAAGATTGGGCAGTTCTTTCTGATCACGCTGCCGCTTCTGTCGCCGGTTTTGTTGTTCAATCTTGTCACCACCGTCATCGCAGCTTTTCAACAACTGACGCTCGCGTTGCTGTTAACCAAAGGTGGCCCGGTGAAATCGACCTACATGCTGGCCATGTACATCTACGACAACGCCTTCAAGTATCAAGACATGGGCTATGCCGCCGCAATGTCATGGCTGATGCTGTTGTTGATCATTGCGCTAACTGTGGCGATCTTCAAATTCTCCAGCATGTGGGTGTTCTACGAGACCGAAGTGAAGGGGGAAAAGCCATGAAAGAGCGGAGATCCATTCCCGGTTCAGTTGCCAAGTGGGGCGCGCTCGTCGCAGTAACACTGATGTTTCTGTTCCCCTTTTATTGGACCCTCGTGACCGCAATCAAGGCCAAACCCGAACTGCTGACGTGGCCGCCAACTTGGTGGCCCGCCGACGCGCAATGGGACAATTTTGCAGCGGCATGGGCGGCGCAACCCTTTGGAACTTATCTGAAAAACTCGGCAATTGTGACGGTTCTCTCTACGATCGGTCAGCTTTTGTCGTCATCGCTGGTTGCCTTCGGCTTTGCCCGGTTTGATTTTCCGGGCCGCAATTTCCTGTTCATGGTGCTTTTGGCGGCGATGATGGTGCCGTGGGATGTCACGATGATCCCGCTTTACATGGAGTTCAACTGGCTGGGCTGGATCAATACGTTAAAGCCCTTGATCGTGCCTGCGTGGTTCGGCGCACCCTTTTTCATCTTCCTGCTGCGCCAATTCATCATGTCCATCCCGCGTGAGTTGGATGAGGCCGCAAAGATGGACGGGGCCAGCGTGTTTCAGATCTATTGGAAAATCCACCTGCCACTGATGTTGCCGGCGTTGGTGCTGGTCGGCACATTCCAGTTTCTGGCGGCGTGGAACGACTATCTTGGGCCGCTGATCTTTCTGAACGATGAAAGCATGTACACGCTGACGCTTGGTCTGGCGCGGTTCAAGACGTTGCACGACACCAATCTGACGGCGCTTGCTGCGATGACGATCATCCTGTGCCTGCCGCCACTGGTGCTGTTCCTGACCGCACAACGCTATATCATGGACAGTTCATTGTCGTCCGGCATCAAGGGCTAAACTATGGATTGGCCCAACCGTCGCTCCGATCTGTTTGACCCGCACAAAGTGCCGTTTTCGCGCCGCGGCAGTTTTTATGCGATTTCGTGGATCCAAGAGGATGGCGCATTCTGGTTGCGCAATCTGCGCGGCGGGGATGAGCATACCGATCTGGGCCGGATGCTGCGGCTAGAGGTTGCGGGCGCAGTTGAGTGGAGCATGACGCCCGATTGCCTGACCGCGCAAACCAGCAACGGGGTGATGCGATTTTCGTTTGATGGACCCGACCGGATCGCAATTTCCGGGCACGGGGTTGGGTTGCGGGTCTATGCGGGTGCCAGCAAATACAACTATGCCCAAGAGGCGGCTAACCACTTTCACCTGTGCATCGCCACCCAAGACCAGCGCTGCAACATCACCACCACATCGGGCACGCGGCACCTTGATGCGGTTTGGAATGGGCTTTCATCTGATGCCATTGTAATTGATCTACAGCCGGAAAACGGCACGCTTGCCGCATCGATTGATCTGTTTCGCATCGTACCAAAGCCCGGCATCGCCCTATCGCAGGCAAAGGCGCAAGCGCAGGTGGCCGCTGAGTTTTCCGCCTTTCAGAGTTGCTTGCCGCAAGTGCCGCCAGAATTTGCCGCCGGGCATCTTTTGGCCAGCTATATCCTGTGGTCTGCCTATGTACCCGCAGAGGGCACGCTGAGCCTGCCTTCGATCTATATGTCCAAGAACTGGATGACCAATATCTGGTCTTGGGACCACTGTTTTGTGGCTTTGGCCTTTGCGCAGCACGCACCAGAGCTGGCGTTTGAACAGATGCAAGCGATCTTCAACGGGCAAGACAGCACGGGACGTTTGCCGGATTATATCAACGATCGTTACGCCTATTGGGCCTTTACCAAGCCACCCGTCCATGGCTGGGCATTTGCGCAACTGCGCGCGCAGGCACCTGATGCTTATGGGCCAGACCGTTTGC
>JAAFIJ010000207.1 GCA_013298675.1 Rhodobacterales bacterium
GTTGGGTTTGCGCCCGCCCAAAACCTCACAGATCCCGTCATAGATCGGCGTGTTGGTGGAATGGTCTTTGCCGTACATTTCAAAGTCCACATCCAGCGCCGCCCAACGTGCGCCGAAATCAGGCTTCCATTGCAGTTTCACATTCCCGCCGGTCACAGGAAGCGTCCATTCGCGGCCCGTCTCGTCATCAAATGTGATGGTGTGGTTGACCGAATCAACGTTTTTCATCGGCACATACATCACCCGCCCGGTTTCGGGATGGATCGGCAGGAAACACGAATAGGTCTGCTGACGTTCTTCACGCAACGAGGCCAGCATGATCTTCATGATCGCATCATAGCGTTCGGTCGCCAAACGCAGCGTGTCGTCAAATTTGCCCGACTTATAGAACTCCGTGGCCGAGATGAATTCATATTCAAAGCCAAAGGTATCCAGAAACCGCCGCAACATGGCGTTGTTGTGGTGGCCAAAGCTGTCGTAAAGCCCATAGGGGTCGGGCACTGTGGTCAGCGGCTGCTGCATGTGTTCGCGCAACATCTCTTGTTGCGGCACGTTCTCCGGCACTTTGCGCATGCCGTCCACATCATCTGAAAAGCAGATCAGCCGGGTCGGGATGTCGGAAATCGCCTCAAACGCGCGGCGGATCATTGTGGTGCGAGCCACCTCGCCAAAGGTGCCGATATGGGGCAGGCCAGACGGGCCGTAACCTGTTTCAAACAGCACATAGCCCTTTTCCGGTGCCTTCTTTTCATAGCGTTTCAGCAGCGCGCGGGCCTCTTCAAAGGGCCAAGCTTTCGATTTCATCCCAGCATCGCGCAAAGCGGACATCGCGGCGTACTCCTCTCGGCGGCAACCCCATGTTGTCGCAGGCCTCTGTCCTCTATTGCCGCCAAGCCTCGGGGTCAATATTCTGGGCGCAACAATAGGAGAGTGCCCGTGTCAAATATTCCCGCGTCATTGTCAGCCCAAGACGCTTTGGTCGCCGTGATGATCGCCGTTTCGGCATCTGATGAGCAAATGCGCACCCCCGAACTCGTGGCGATCCAGCGCATGGTCAACCATATGCCGGTGTTTGGCGATTACGACCCCGACCGCATCCGTGTCGTGGCGCAAACGGTGTTTGATCTGTTTGAAGAAGAAGACGGTCTTGCCGCCCTGTTCGGCCTGATCCGCGATGCGCTGCCCGAACGCCTGAATGAAACGGCTTATGCGCTGGCCTGCGACGTCGCCGCCGCCGACGGCAACCTGCGCGAAGTCGAACTGCGGATGCTGGAAGAAGTTCGCGAAGAGCTGTCAGTAGACCGACTGCACGCGGCGGCGATTGAATGGGGCGCAAGGGTTCGGCATTTGAAGCCGTAGGTGGGGGGGTTAACAGCGGCGGCATTGCGGACAAAGCGCACATTCGCTGCACCTGCGCCAATGCCTTCTATGTTCGTTTTGTGGGCTGTGTTACCATATGATTATGTTGATTGAGGTTTTTAAGAAAATAGAAAAGTCGAAGTGGTTGCCTTGGGTTGGCACGGCACCGTTCTTTATCATCCCTATCGTAGTCATATTCCGCGGTGAGGTTGCGCGAGGGGTAGGGTTTCTCGCATTCTTTGCCAGTATGTGGGTAGGGATCATTTTGGGCGGCAAACTCGGCCTTATCATTTCCACGCACCTCCTGAAAACCTCCGAGGACGTTGGCAAGCGGTTAGGAGCTGCGTTCGGTGCCTTCGGTTTCCTGTTCCTTCCTGTGCTCGTAGGTTCATTTGCAAATGCCAATCTGGGCGCTGAGATAGCAATGCACTCTACTGGTGCGCATTTTCTGTGGGCTTGCATTGGAGCTGTAATATTCTTTTTTTTGCTCTGACCAATCTGAAAATGGTGGATGAAACCGGACGTGCGAAGGTCGCGCGGCAAGCTTCAAAGTTGGCTCAAACCGCCAACCCAAAATCAAAAAGGCCCCAGGTTTCCCCGGGGCCTTTTCTTTAATTTTCGCCACCCGCACGTGGTGGTTTGCCTGCGGCAAGGTCTCGGGCCTGCACTACCCATTCATCGCGGGTCACGCGGCCCTTGAAGCCTTCAAGGTTGTCGTCGACCCATGCGATCTCGGACGCGGTCCAGTTGGCGATCTGGTCAAAGTGGTAAAAGCCCAGCTTGTTGCACAGGATTTCCAGTTTTGGACCGATGCCTTTGACCAGTTTCAGGTCGTCGGCCTTGCCTTCGCGCGCGGCGGACAGGCCTTTTGGTTTGGCCTTGGTTCCGGCGGCTGGTTCGGCTGCGGCAGGTGCTTCATTCGCAGCCGGCTTTGCTTTCGCGACTGGTTTTGCCAATGCGGCTGGTTTTGCCATGACGGGCATCGTCATCGACGCTTTTGGTGCGGCCGCGACAAACCGTTCGGCGGCGGCACGTTCTGCGGCATGGGCTGCGCGCGCCTCAAACTCGGCAGCGCGGGCTTCGGCGGCGGTCAGGCGCTTGGACAGGTCGGTGCCTCTTGAATTGCACGTAGCCAGTTCAGCACGCAGGCGATCTGCCTCTGAGGTGTCGATAACGACCTCACGGCGGCCCCAGATCATCCAGCCAACGAACAAGCCCAAAAGTGCGGCAAGCGCCAGCAGCACCCAAATCTCGGACAGCAGAAAACCCCATTTGTGAAACATGATATCACTCCCTTACTGCGGAACTTGCGTTCCGACCAAATTCATACACTTAGTTGGACCATTGAATGGTTGTACGGCGGTTCTTGGCTTTGCCTTCGTCGGTCGCATTGTCGGCGACGGGGACGGTTGCACCGTAGCCTACCGACTTAAGCGCGGCACCAGGCACGCCACGAGCAATCAACTCGCGGCGCACAGCGACAGCGCGCTGTTGGCTTAACCCAAGGTTGGCTGCGGCATCCCCCGAACTGTCGGTATGCCCGCCGATCACGGCCTTTAACGACACCTGCTCGGCACAAACTGCCATGACCGATGCAAGCGCATTGATCACGCGAACAGCACTTGGATCCAGATCCGCAGAGCCCGTCAGAAAGGTGATGGTGTCACTTTGCAGGACTTTGTCAGCCTCGGCTTGGCAATCTGCCAACGTGAGGTTGATCTTTGGAACGGGCAACCAAAAGCCGCCCATGAACCGCTCATTCAAACCAGAGGCCGCGTTGACCCGCACTTGGCCATTGGTCCCTTCGGGCAAGACGGGCGTGACACCCACGTCAAAGCCCGCCAGACCGGCGGCAAGAGCGGTCTGCACCTCTTCAGAATTGATTCCACCTTGAACCGTAGCCACAACGCTGCGGCCTTGTGGTCCGACAGCAACTTTCAGCGATTCCAGTTTGCCCATCCAGTCCTTGAACGCGGCAAAAGGGGCCGCATCAGCGATGTCGCCCAAAATACCAACGGTGGCACTGTTTGTCAGGGCAGGCAGGCCCATCGCCGTGGCGATCGCGCCCGCATCCAGTCCTTTGGGCAGTTTGCCAGTCAGTATTGCCCCGTCTGAGGCGGTATAGTTGATCTCATAGGCGGCTGGTTTGCCGTCATCAAGCAGGGTGATGTCCTTGGTGACAAATCCGTCTGGCAAGCCCGTCAAAGCCGCATCCATCGCGGCGAGTTCGTCGGGGCCGTTCACTTCGCCGCTGATTTTTAGCCCAGAGTCGGAGAGGCTCATCACACCTTTGTTCATCGGGCCAAGCGCTGCCAGACCTGCCTTGGCCAAAGCGTCCCATCCCGCAGGTGCACCCGCAGCAAGCGTCAGGCCTGCAGCCTGATCTGCCAAAGTTGCCGCCAATTCCCCGCGCAGCGCTTCGGTTGGGACATAACCCGTTGCCGAGAGTGACGCTGCGTCTTTGGTCACATCAAACGTAAAGGGGCTGGCGGTATCAAGGACGGTCAGATCCTTGGTCACAATCCGGCGTCCCGGAACGGCATCAAGCGCGCTGAGCAGTGCGGCTTCTTCCTCGGCCCCATTGGCGATCCCGCTAAGGTGAATGTCGCGCCCCGATACGGTTGTCACCACGCCGTGAACCGACGACGCAACGGCGTTCGCCGCTGCATTCATGATAGAGGTTTCCATCCGCTGGGCATTGTTGGCTTGCGCCCACCAGCCCAAAAGGCCGACACCTAAAGCCAATATTACAAAGCCAGTTCTTTTACGCACGCCTAACCCCCCACAAGATGCAATTTCTTGCGCCAATCCGTACACGCGTCAGGCATAGTATCAAGGGGAAGAATGGGGGGCAGCTCCCCTCTACGGGGCATTCGTGCCGCAAGGGAAGCCCTTAGTGAAGATCGGTCGACCAGAGTGAAATCAATTGTGACTGAAGCCGCCGGGCGCGTTTGGTCCATGCTGATCCACCTGGGGGGTCTTCTCGGTCTTGCATGGGGACCGCTGCGCGCCGATCGGGGTCGGCGGCAAAGATGGCAAAGCACAAATCGTTCGTGCCAGTATGTGTACCTTTATCGGTGATATAGCCGGCAAGTCCCGAGACAAAGTTCAGCGTCCCGCTTTTGGCATGGACCCGGACGCGGCTGTCTTTCATCTCACGACCATTGGCATCGGCCACGCCATATTCGCGTAGCAAGTCTTGCAGCAAATCGCCGTTATGCGCGGCCCCTGCACGGTGCATGATCTGCATCATCTGCCGCGCCGTGACGCGAGAGGACGACCCCAATCCGGAATGATCCTGCATGTGGATGTCCACGCCAAACCGCCGATTTGCCCAAACGCTCATGGCGCGGGCCGATCCGGTTTGCGTGCCGGCGCCTGAAGAGGTCATGCCAACGGCCTCTGCGGTCAGGTTGGTCGAATACTTAAGCATTTTGCGCAGCAGATCGGGCAGGGTATCACTTTGGTGTGCCACCAATTCTGCGGCCCCAGTAGGGGGTGGGGTAGTGGTGATCTGGGCGGATGGAAGGGTGATGCCTTGCGCGGCACACAGTGTTGCAAACACTTCGGCGGTATAGGGCGCCGGTTGGCGTACGGGCAACCAGCGGCTGCCATCGCGGGACAAGGCGGTCGCGGCCACGGTCCACTGGTCCTGACCCGGTTTCGGATCGTAGGTAAACAAGGGCTGATCGCGGTCTGCCACTGTGATCGTTGCCATATGAACCGGGGGGATAAACCGTTCCCCTTCGGCATTCATCTTGGCCACGACCTTGCCATTTGCATGGGTCCAGACAAAGTTCACCCGGTTGTAGTTTAGGA
>JAAFIJ010000208.1 GCA_013298675.1 Rhodobacterales bacterium
GGCAAGCCCATCGGACGGGTCCGTGCCAATGGGCTGATGGCCAAGTTGATCAACCCGCGCAGCTAACGCGCCGCGCGGGGTATCATCATTATTCCAGAACGTCGCCAGTGTCTGTGGTGGCCACCGCATCTGCTTTCACAGCAGTTTTCTTTGCAGCTGGCTTTTTGGCGGCTGGCTTCTTAGCTGCGGGTTTTGCGGCAGCTTTCTTTACCGGTGCCTTTTTCTCGGCCGCAGGTTTGGCTGCAACTTTCTTCACCGCAGTTTTCTTGCCCGCGGGTTTCTTACCGGATTTTCCTGCCTTTTCCGAAATCAATTCAAGCGCTTGTTCAAGCGTCACGTCTTCAGGCGCGATGTCTTTTGGCAAGGTCGCGTTGACCTTTGCCCATTTGATATAAGGCCCATACTTGCCTGGCATCACTTGAATAGGGCCACCCGACGGGTGTTCCCCCATCTCGCGCAGCGCCTCTACCGGGGTGGCGGACCCGCGACGGCCAGCCAGTTTCAACGCCAGAACCTCTACCGCGCGGTTCATACCGATGGTGAACACCTCTTCGACATCAGGAATGTTTGCATAGACGCTGCCATGTTTGACATAGGGCCCAAAGCGGCCGATCGCCGCCTCTACCAATGCGCCGTCTTCGGGGTGCGGACCGATCACGCGCGGCAGATTTAGCAACTCTAACGCACGTTCAAGCACAAGCGCATCTGGTGCCCAACCTTTGGGCAGGCTGGCACGACCGGGTTTTGGATTTTCCTCGGTCGCTTCCCCGCGTTGCACATAGGGACCAAAGCGGCCATTGCGGATGGTGATGTTTTGCCCGTCATCATCCTGACCCAAAATCTTGCCGTCCACTGCCCCCGCACCATTGTCTTCGCCAACAGAAATGGGACGGGTATACCGGCATTCAGGATAGTTGCCACAACCGATGAACGCCCCGCCCGACCGCGCGGTTTTCAGGTGCAGACGCCCCGACCCACAGGTCGGACAGACCCGCGGATCGCCCCCGTCAGCCCGCAAGGGGTAAAGATGGGGGCTAAGGAAATCATCAATTTTTTCAAGAACTTCGGTGATACGCAGATCCGCCGTTTCTGCAATTGCCGCAGAGAAATCGCGCCAGAACCGCGTCAGAACCTCTTTGTAATCACGCTCTCCGGCAGAGACATCATCCAACTGCGATTCCAGATCGGCCGTGAAATCATATTCGACATAGCGGCGGAAAAAGTTGGTCAGGAAGGCCGTAACCAAGCGCCCCTTATCCTCGGGGAACAAGCGGTTCTTGTCTTTGCGGACATATTCGCGGTCAACGATCGTAGTCAAAACAGACGCATAGGTTGACGGGCGACCGATGCCCAATTCTTCCATACGCTTGACCAAGGTCGCCTCGGTATAACGCGGCGGTGCTTGGGTGAAATGCTGTTCCGGCGTCACTTTACGCTTTTCGGCGCCTTCGCCTTGCATGATCTGCGGCAGGCGACCTTCATCATCATCCTCGTCGTCGCGGCCTTCGTCATAGACCTTTAGGAAGCCGTCAAAGAGTACGACCTGACCGTTGGCGCGCAGACCAACCTCGCCGTCTGCGCTGGTGATATCAACGACCGTCCGCTCCATCCGGGCAGCGGCCATTTGGCTGGCAATTGTGCGCTTCCAGATCAGATCATAAAGATTTGCCTGATCCTTTTCGGCAAAACGCAGCTCGGCAGTGGACGCCCCCATATCGGTCGGGCGAATACATTCATGTGCCTCTTGGGCGTTCTTGGCCTTATTTTTATACAGGCGCGGCGTTTCTGGGACATAGGCGTTGCCGAACCGTTTGGCAATTTCGGCGCGCGCGGCGGTTACAGCCTCGGGAGCCATGTCGATGCCGTCGGTCCGCATATAAGTGATGTGCCCCGCCTCATAAAGCCGCTGCGCGGCCGACATGCAGGCCTTGGCCCCCATGCCCAACTTGCGGCTGGCTTCTTGTTGCAGGGTTGAGGTCATGAACGGCGGATAGGGGTTGCGCGATGCAGGCTTTGCTTCAACCGAGGACACCGTCAACGCGCGTGAGGTCACTGCATGCAGCGCCAAATCAGCGGCGGTTGCCGTCGGGATATCAAATTTATCAAGTTTCTTGCCGCCTAGAATGGTCAGGCGCGCAGCGTATTCCTGGCCACGTGGGGTGACCAAAACCGCCTCAACCGACCAGAATTCGCGCGCACGAAACGCCTCTATTTCCATCTCACGCTCGACAATCAGTCGCAAGCAAACCGACTGGACCCGCCCCGCCGAACGCGACCCAGGCAGTTTGCGCCACAGGACCGGCGATAGGGTAAATCCGACCAGATAATCCAGCGCCCGCCGCGCGAGATAGGCGTCAACCAAGGGCTGATCAACCTGACGCGGATGCTTCATCGCCTCGGTGACCGCCTCTTTGGTAATGGCGTTAAAGGTGACGCGGCTGACCTTTTTGCCCTTTTTCAGGCTGCCTGCCAAAGCCTGCTGCAAATGCCATGAAATCGCCTCTCCCTCGCGGTCAGGGTCGGTCGCAAGGATCAGTTCATCGTCGGTCTTCAGCGCTTCGGTGATCGCACGGATATGCTTTTTGCTGTCGGCTGCCACCTCCCAGGTCATCTCAAAACCGTTTTCGGTATCGACGGACCCGTCCTTGGCAGGCAGGTCGCGCACGTGGCCGTAAGAGGCCAGAACCGTATAGTTCGCACCAAGATATTTGTTTATTGTCTTGGCCTTAGCCGGAGATTCGACGACGACGACTGGCATGTAATTCCTTTGGAAAGGTCTCAGAATCTCGACACTTTAATGGGGTGGCAAGATGTGGCCGTCCAACAGGTATTGTCAATGGAGTGGATAAAGAAAGCCCTCAGAGACGGCAAAAACCAAACAATGCCCAAGCTGGACATGGACCATTCTTGTGCGCCCGGGGGGGCAACAGGCACACCGGCAACGCGGTCGATCCGAAGGCCATTGTGGTCAGTGCACGGCGCTTTAGTCTGACCGCGTCAACAGACCACCCGATAGACGAGAAACACGTCCGTCAAGTTCCAGTGTCATAAGGGCGGGCCAAAGTCCCCGCGGGCATCGCCAAATCGCGGATCAATTGATCTTCGGCCAACGGGCTTGGTCCCAGACGCGCCAGGATCTGACTGTGCACCTCGGAAATGTCGGCCAAGGGCCGCCGGACCGGCACAGGCCCGGGAAGTGGCATTGGGGGGCGCAAAGCCGCGCGGTTGACATGAGGGCGAATGGGCTGGATTGCGGTGATCGGGGCTATCCGCAACGCCTCAATGATATCTGCTGTGTTGCGCACCAATGTCGCTCCCTCTCGGATCAACTGGTTACACCCTGCGGCGCGTGCGTCCAACGGATGGCCCGGCACGACCAATACATCGCGGCCTTGATCTGCCGCGGCTTTCGCCGTGATCAGGCTGCCGGAACGGCTTGTCGCCTCAACCACCACCACCGCGCGGCACAGGCCCGACACGATCCTGTTGCGCACAGGAAAATGCCGCGACTGTGGGTGAAGCCCCGGTGGTTGTTCGGATAGTCGCAGTCCCATGTCGCGAATTTGGTCGGCCAAAGTTGCGTTTTCTTCGGGGTAGACGATATCAACGCCGCCCGCATGGACCGCAATCGTACCGGTGGCGACACTCGCCTCATGTGCTGCGGCATCAATCCCGCGTGCAAGTCCCGACACAATCACCTGACCAGCAGCGCCCAATCCTTCGGCCAGTCGGCTTGCCATCCGCACGCCCAAGGATGAGGCATTGCGCGCGCCAATCATCGCAATCATCGGCCGCGCCAAAAGAACCGGGTCCCCTAACGCCCAAAGGATCGGCGGCGCATCAACAACGTCGCGCAAATTGGCGGGGTAAATCGCGTCGCCCCATACGATCATATTGGCCCCCGCTTTGCGGCCCTGTGCCAATTCATGGTGCACGACGCCCATCGGGCAAATCTCATACCCGTCAATGCCCGCAGCTTTTGCTATGCCGGGCAAAGCGGCAAGGGCCTGTTCGGCCCCGCCATAGTCTTTGATCATGCGGTGAAAGGTGATCGGTCCCACCCGGCGCGATCTGATCAGCCGAAGCCACAGCGCAGGGTCTTCGTCCTTGCCATGCGAAATATCTTGAATGGTGTCCACATGAAAACCCAAGGCATATCCCCCCATTCAGCCACACCGAACAGCCTGAGAGGACAGAGTCGTTTGCTACCCTAGGCTGTAGAACCCCAGCTATTCACCTTGAGGTTAATGGAGTATGAATCCCTTCAAAGGAATTTTTGCAAAATATGCTTGGACTTGGCGTCTGGTCTTATCGAAATTCACCAAAGGCCAGTTGAAGCGGATGCAAAAGTTTGATCAAATGTCGTGTGAAATGGCCCATGATTGCTGATCCAAGCGGGCTAGGAGGAATGAAGATGAACAATGCTGATGTCGCCCGTCGCCGCACCGATGCTATCTCTCGCGGAGTTGGGGTGCAGACTGAAATCTATGTCGATCGCGCGCTGAATTCCGAAGTGTGGGATATTGAGGGCAAGCGGTACATCGATTTCGCTGCAGGAATTGCAGTGGTGAACACGGGGCATTGCCACCCGCGTGTGATGGCGGCTGTCACGGAACAGCTGTCGCGCTTTACGCATACCTGCCATCAGGTTCTGCCTTATGAAAACTACGTCCGCTTGGCAGAGCGGCTGAACGCCCTTGTCCCCGGCGATTTCCCCAAGAAAACCGTCTTTGTGACCACGGGTGCCGAGGCCGTTGAAAACGCGATCAAAGTCGCCCGTATCGCGACGGGTCGCAATGCCGTGATCGCTTTTGGCGGTGCGTTCCACGGCCGCACGATGATGGGCATGTCGCTGACCGGCAAAGTCGACCCCTACAAAAAGGGCTTTGGCGCAATGATGCCCGACGTTTACCACGTGCCGTTCCCGCAAGAAATTCACGGCATTTCCACCGATGACGCGATGGCGGGCATCACCAAACTGTTCAAAGCCGACCTTGACCCCACCCGCGTTGCCGCGATCATCTTTGAACCCGTGCAGGGCGAAGGTGGTTTCTACCCAGCGCCTCGCGATTTGATCCGCGCTGTGCGCAAACTTTGCGACGACAACGGCATCGTGATGATCGCAGATGAGGTACAAACTGGCTTTGCCCGCACCGGCACCATGTTCG
>JAAFIJ010000209.1 GCA_013298675.1 Rhodobacterales bacterium
GGCGCGCATGCGTGGGGTGTCTGGGGTTTGTTGCAGCATCGCAAGGACCGCAGCAAAGATGTCAATGCTATCAGGACCAGACTCGCCACTGCCAAGAAACATGTCCGGGGATAAAGGGGACAACTGCTCCATCGCGGCACGTGCCTGCAAAATGCGGCTGATCGGTTCGGTGGGGTCATAGGCCAGCAACACCTCTGACGTGCCTTGCAGCAAATGCGTATAGGCCGAAAGCCAAGCCGCGTCGGCGGCGTCAAACTTGATCGCAGGCCAAGGGCCGGAAGGGTCGTATAGGATAAAGCTAAACCCCACGATGATCGGACCCAAAACCTCTATCGCGCGCTCGCCCGGATCGCGCTTGGAATTGGCGTTGATATCGAACCACAGATCAGCAAGGTCGATCTCAACGCTAAACTCTGCGTCCGCTGGCAGTGCATCAAGCGGTGCGCGCGCTGCATCCATCCTCTGCGACGTCATCGTGAATAGGTCGGAAAAGAGCGCCGGATCAATAGGTGGCGGCGTCGGGTTTTCGGCCATAGGCAAGCGCAAGAAAGGCAAAAGGCCCGTTGGATCACTGAGACCCGAACGCCAACGCAACTGAAGCGCCGCTTCAATTGTGCCAAGAAAACGCACGCCCCCCAAGGCGAAAAGATCGGCCGGGCTGGGGCTTGGAAGTGCCTCCAAGCGCGTTGCGGTTTGGGAAAGGCCCGTGCGGCCAATTTCTTTGCTAAGCGTTTCTGCCGCCGCAGGCAGGGGAAGGGCGAGCAAGCACAGCAAGGGCAAAAGGCGCATCTGGCGGTCCTATCGGTTTTCCGGAAAGCTAGCTCGAATGATCAAGGCCCGCAATTCGGGGATTCCATACTGCACCTGACAGCTGGCAGCGAGGATCAGCCAGATGTGACAGGCGAGGCCACAAACAAAATCTGTCCGCGTGGCAAACGTGTGGTTTGAGGTTCAAGGACAAAGCCAGCATCCTTGGCCGCCAGAAGCGCAGTTTCCACTGTAACATGGTACGGCGCGCGCGCTGCATGGGTGACAACCCCGTCCGGCTGTCGGAGGCTTTTCGTGTTTTCAGGTGCAAGGAACAGCGTGAACAGAAGTTTTTCGAGGATCGGAAAACTGGCGCGGACCTGAGAGAGGCAACGATACAGATACGCCTCGGGCAAATGGGTCAAAACCGCAAAGCAGAGAGCATGGGTGATGATATCGGGGACGCCCGTAAAGGTAAAATCCGCGTCCATTACCAGTTGCGAACGGGGCAGGCGTGAAGGGTCGGCAAGTTCCAATTCATAACCCCGTTGCATCAATTCTGCCGACAGATCCGTTCCCCAATAATGCCCCACATCAAGATAGGGCACTGCCTTGGACCCCAAGCGCAAGCTGCCGCAACCGATGTCGAGGAGGTGGTGGTGCGGGCGCAAGCCATGGTCGAGGAGCAAGCTCATTTGCGCGCGGCCAGTTTCGTCCCAACGGCCACCGACGATGTCACGGTGTTGATTGCGCGCAAGGGATTTGGCGTAAAAGCCGGGTTTATGGTAGGGTGAAATGGGCAAACTCATCTTCGTGCTTTCAGCGGTGTCGAAAATTCGGAAAAACGGGGGTTTCACACCCCCTCGGTGCCTTGGCAGCCGCCAAGGCACCTTCCCCCGTGGGATACTTGGGAACAGATGAAATCAGTTGGCGGGTGGGGTCCCTTTGAGGGGCGTAGTTTCTGCGAGGGCTGCCATTTGAACGAGAGTGAGGCAAAAATCGGTGGCTTGGCTCATATCCTGGACGGAGACCCACTCCAGAGGGCCGTGTATATTCTGCATCCCCGTGAAAAGATTGGGGCAGGGGATGCCCATTTCGGTCAAGCGCGATCCGTCTGTCCCACCACGGATAGGAACTGAGACAGGCGGAATACCAAGGCTTTTTGCGGCGTTTTGGGCGAGCGTGACAGGGGTCAAATCTTGTTCCAGCCAATAGCGCATGTTGCGGTATTGGGGCTTGATGGTGCAGGTAATCTCGGCGCGGGGTTCAGTGGCACCAACCGTGGCGCAAACCTGTTGCAACAATGACCCGAGGGCCGCGAGGCCGTCGCGTTCAAAATCGCGGAGGATAAACTTGATCGTCATTTCCGAGGCGCCGCCGGACATGTCGGTCGCGTGGATAAAGCCTTGTCTGTCGGAGGTGGTTTCAGGGGTCAAAGTGGTTTGCGGAAGGGTTTGGATGATTTTGGACGCGAGGTGGACCGCGTTCACCAGTTTGTCTTTCGCAAGGCCGGGGTGGATCGACACGCCTTTGATCTTTACGACCGCGCCGTCGGCGGAGAATGATTCGTATTCAATCTCACCCACTGCGCCGCCGTCAAACGTATAGGCGAAATCTGCGGCGAGGTCGGTGGGCAGGCGCGGATCGACGCCGCGACCGATTTCTTCGTCCGGGGTGAAGGCGATGCGCAGGGTGGGGTGTTTGAGTTCGGGGTGGGCAAGGAGGTGGCGGGCGGCGGTCATCAGAATGGCCACGCCGGCCTTATCATCCGCCCCCAGAAGTGTGGTGCCGGAAGCGGTGATGATGTCGTGGCCCAGTTTCGTTGCAAGATAGGGAAACTCATCGGGTGTAAGCGACAGGTCTGGATTGTCAGGAAAGCTGATAGCGCCGCCGTTGTATCCCCTGATCACACGGGGCTTGACGCCCGTTGCGTTGAACTGGGGGGCGGTGTCGACATGGGCGAGAAAGCCAACTGTGGGACCGGGTGCGGTGCCGGGGATGGTGGCAAGAACTGTGCCGTAGTTGGTGAGTTGGACGTTGGTGGCTCCGATTTCACGGAGTTCGCTTTCAAGAAGGCGCAGGATGGTGAACTGGATATCCGATGAGGGTTGGCTGGCGGAATCATCGTTCGACTGGCTGTCGATGGCCGCATAGCGGGTCAGGCGGGTTTCGAGTTCGGCGTTGAATTGGGTCATCGGGGCCTCCTGCGGTTTGGCGGAGTTGGAGGCGAGGGGGAGGGGTAAGTCAAGGGGATTTCACGGTGGTCCCGGTGCGGGACATTTTTTTGTTATTTATATACAGTGTGTTAGTGTTGTGAGTTTAAAGATCTATTGAGGGTTTAGCGAAGCTTTGCGTTTCACCCCCAGGTGCATTCGAAGGCGAATGCGGCTTCCCGTGGTGTGTGGATGGAGGGAAGAAGTAAAGCTTTAGTGAAATGCAATCGCGGCGTCTGTTGCGCTGGGGGCGTTACAGTCATCACGCAGAATAACCGTGGAGTGGCCCCCAATCGGCTGCGCGCGCAAAAGTTCCTTGTCGGAGATAGGGGCCTCCCAAAGATATTCACCTTGAGAGCCTAAAGTCTCTGGGATTTCAACAGCAGCGGCGATCAAAGCATTTTCAGCTTTCAATCACTGGGTAGAGGCGAGCCGCCAAATCGAAGCAGTTTTTGCCGCAAGAGTTTTTGCACTAAGGGGGCTGCGAAATCTGCGCGTGCACCATTCATGGTCGGCGCAATTGTTGCAAAGTATTGATCGATATATTCGACACTTTCTGCAACATCGGAGTCCGCACAATTAACTAAACTTAATACCAAGCCCACAAAAACATTTTCTCTAAGAGCGCGGTTCATCCCTCACATAAACCATGTCAGGAAACTCAGGGCTGCAATTGAAGAATGCGCGCCAAATTGAGGCGCGCATTCTCTAAACCAGTTAGACTGACTTAGGCGAGCGACGGGTCAATCGCCTTGCAGGCAGCGACGAGACCCTTCACCGCATCAACCGATTTGTCGAACATCGCTTGCTCGTCTGCGTTCATCTTGATGTCGACCACGCGCTCGATGCCACCGGCACCGATGATGGTGGGGACGCCCACATACATGCCCTTCAGCCCAAGCGCGCCATCAACATAGGCGGCACAGGGCAGCAGGCGCTTTTGGTCTTTCAGGAAGGCCTCGGCCATCTCAATCGCCGATTGCGCAGGCGCATAAAAGGCAGAGCCGGTTTTCAGCAGGCCAACGATTTCGGCGCCGCCGTCGCGGGTGCGCTGCACGATGCCGTCGAGTTTCTCTTGCGTGGTCCAGCCCATTGCCACCAGATCCGGCAGCGGGATGCCGCCCACGGTGGAATAGCGGGTCAGCGGTACCATGGTGTCGCCGTGCCCACCCAGAACAAAAGCGGTCACGTCGCGCATCGAGACGTTGAATTCAACCGACAAGAAGTGGCGGAAGCGGGCAGAGTCCAGCACGCCAGCCATGCCGACGACCATATGGTGCGGCAGGCCCGAGAATTCGCGTAAGGCCCAAACCATCGCATCAAGCGGGTTGGTTATGCAGATCACAAACGCGTTCGGCGCATGAACCTTCAGGCCTTCGCCCACGGCTTTCATCACTTTCAAGTTGATGCCCAGCAGGTCGTCCCGGCTCATCCCCGGTTTGCGCGGCACGCCAGCGGTGACGATGCACACATCGGCGCCGGCGATGTCAGCGTAGGAATTTGCGCCCTTAAGGTTGGCGTCAAAACCAGCAGAAGGGCCTGACTGCGCGATGTCGAGCGCTTTGCCCTGCGGCGTTCCCTCGGCAATATCGAACAAAATAATGTCGCCAAGTTCTTTGACAGCGGCAAGATGGGCGAGCGTGCCGCCAATCTGGCCTGCGCCAATCAGCGCGATTTTAGGTCTAGCCATGGGAATCCCCCCTAGGGTTAACAATGAATGACGCGCGTTTGGTAAGCCTAAACAGGGTCCGCGCGCAAGCCCGCTGCGCTGCGGCGAAAGCGGTTATGCTGGTTTGCCCGTGATGTTTGCGCTAAAGGGTTAAGAAAATCTGGGGGAATGAATGGACGGCGCGTTTTTCTGGAGCCTGGCGCTATTGGCTGCGCTCTTGGTGGGTATGGGCAAAGGCGGTTTGCCGGTGGTTGGCATGCTGGGAGTGCCGGTCCTTTCGTTGGCGATTTCCCCGGTGACAGCGGCGGGTTTGCTGCTTCCCGTCTACGTGCTGTCCGATATGTTCGGCCTCTACGCCTATCGCCACGACTTTAACCGCCGGGTCCTGGCGATTTTGGTGGTGGGGGTGACCATTGGTGTGGGGTTAGGTTGGGCCACAGCGAGTATCACGCCAGAATGGCTGGTGACGACACTGGT
>JAAFIJ010000021.1 GCA_013298675.1 Rhodobacterales bacterium
AATTTCGTCAAAGGTGCGGGCATGGAAACGCTGCCGACTGCGATTTTCGGCGCGGTCAAACAGGGGATAAAGCCCAACATCATGGCGATATCCACGCTGATGTTGGCGACATCCATTGCTTTTGTGACGCTAAGCTATCTCATCAACCGCAAGGGCAAATAGGCCCGCGATCCTAGGGAGTAATTAATGAAACGCTATCTGATCACGACCGCCATGTTGTTCGCAGCCCCCGCTTTCGCTGAAGGCGAGCTAAAGGTCTACCACTGGTTTGAATACATCCCACAAGAGTTGGTGGACAAGTTCACCGCCGAAACCGGGATCAAAGTCACGATCGACACCTATGACAGCAATGAAGCGATGTTGGCCTCGCTTAAAGCGGGCAAGCTGGGCGAATATGACGTCGCTGTGCCCGGCGATTATATGGTGCAAATCATGGGCAACGAAGGGTTGTTGGATACCTATACCCCTGAAGAAATGCCCAATTTTGGCAATATTGCCAGCCAATGGGTCGATGTCCCCTTTGACCCCGGCAGACATTCGTCGATCCCCTATCAATGGGGCTCCACCTCATTTTCGGTGAACCGTGACGTCTATAAGGGCGATATCGACAGCCTTGGCATCATCTTTAACCCGCCCGCAGAACTGAAGGGCAAGATCAACGCACTGGACAGCCAAGGCGAAGTATTGGCACTGGGGTCGATCTACTTAGGCATTCCGCAATGCTCTCAAGACAAAGAGCAACTGAAGGCCCTGAATGAAATGCTGCTGACTGCCAAGCAAGATTGGGCGTCGTTCGGGTCTGACAACGCCAAGGATGTCCTTGTGTCTGGTGATGCAGCGGCTGGGATGATCTATAACGGCTTCTCCTCTAAAGCCCGTGCCGAGGGGGCAAATGTCGAATATGCCTATCCAAAAGAGGGCTTTATCGTCTGGATGGACAATGTGGTGCTGCTCAAAGACGCGCCTAACCGTGACAACGCGCTGAAATTCATGAATTTCCTGCTTGATCCTGCAAACGCTGCTGCCGTGACCAACTACGCCGCATACACGGCAGGTGTGACCGGTGTTGACGCCTATTTGGACGAGGCAATCAAGACGAGCCCCGAAAACAACCCACCTGCGGACGCGCCTGCAGGCAGCTTTATTGCTGTTTGCGATGAAGCTACCCAAAAGTTGTACGATGCAATCTGGACCAACCTGAAAAAGTAAATCCTTGGGGGCTGCATCCGTGTGCAGCCCCGCCTTCCCTGCTAACTGGATGAACGCACGATGAAATTGGCATTATGGCAAGGAAACTCGCCCGCATCCGACATCGCAAAAGCTTTGGCAGAGGCCGAAGCCGCATTGGATGCCGCGGGCCGCTTGGGTACAGACTGTCTGGTTTTGCCAGAGTTGTGGTTGCCCGGCTATAATCAACCCAGTATCGCCGAAATGGCACTGACACAGGGCGCCCCAGAGCTGCGCGCCTTGGCAAACATGTGCAAAGCAGCGAACTGCGGTCTTGTGATCGGGTATGCCGAAAATGCCGGGGGCATTTGTTACAATTCCGCCTTGGCGCTAGACCGGCAGGGCAACCAGATCGCCCATTACCGTAAGGTTCAACTGTATGGCGCCCGCGAAAAGGCGCTGTTTCGTGCCGGAGATGCCTATACCACCTTTGATCTGAACGGCACCAAGGCTGCCATCCTGATTTGCTATGATGTTGAATTTTCACACCATGTCGCCGAAATGGCTGCGGCCGGGGTCAAGGTCTTGCTGGTCCCAACGGCCAATATGGTCCCCTTTGACCACGTCGTGCGCCACACCGTGCCCACGATGTCGGCCAATCACGGGTTGACAATCGTCTATGCCAATTATTGTGGGGTCGAGGGCGATCTTACCTACCTTGGCGGGTCATTGATCACTGGTCCGCATGGTGAGGTGATGGCCCAAGCTGGCACCCAACCCGCCCTTTTGATCACCGAAATTCCTGTAGTGGATCCAACCCGCCTGTCCACCCAAGCGCAAGATATCCGCAGAATATGACAGGGCGCGGCGCTGTGACGTGTGTTGCGCGCAGGGTCGTGGTCACACTTTAGCAAGTCCATCTACAGTTGCGTCAACGAAAAAACCATGTGAACTTTCGTTCACATGGCGCAATTCCGTTTCGTTGCTTGGCCCTAGGACCGCGCGCTTATTGATCCAAGAAACTCCGCAGCTTCCTTGACCTGCTCGGATGCTTCAGTTTCCGCAAAGCCTTCGCCTCAATCTGACGGATCCGTTCGCGCGTCACGCTGAACTGCTGGCCCACCTCTTCCAAGGTGTGGTCGGTGTTCATGCCGATGCCAAAGCGCATCCGCAAGACGCGTTCTTCGCGCGGGGTCAGTGATGCCAGCACCCGTGTGGTGGTTTCCTTCAGGTTTTCCTGAATGGCCGAATCCAGTGGGAGAATGGCGTTTTTGTCTTCGATAAAGTCGCCAAGCTGGCTGTCTTCCTCATCCCCAATCGGGGTTTCCAGCGAAATCGGTTCCTTGGCGATTTTCATCACCTTGCGGACCTTTTCCAAAGGCATTTGCAGCTTTTCTGCCAATTCCTCAGGCGTCGGTTCGCGGCCGATTTCGTGCAGCATCTGGCGGCCGGTGCGCACCAGTTTGTTAATCGTCTCAATCATATGCACCGGAATACGGATGGTGCGGGCCTGATCTGCGATGGAACGGGTGATCGCCTGACGGATCCACCATGTGGCGTAGGTGCTGAATTTATAGCCGCGGCGGTATTCGAATTTATCAACGGCCTTCATCAGGCCGATGTTGCCTTCCTGAATAAGATCAAGGAATTGCAGACCGCGGTTAGTGTACTTTTTGGCAATCGAGATCACCAAACGCAAGTTCGCCTCGACCATTTCTTTCTTGGCCTGACGGGCTTCTTTTTCGCCCTTTTGCACTTGGTTCACGATGCGGCGGAATTCAGAGATATCCACGCCGATATAGGTACCAACCTGCGCCATCTCGGCCCGCAGTTCTTCGACCTTTTCACGGCTACGCTCTAGCAGCGCTTGCCAACCGCGGCCAGCTTTCGCTGCCATCCGGTCAAGCCATGTCGGATCCAATTCATAGCCTTGGTATTCTTCGATGAACTCACGGCGGTTGATACGGGCCGCATCAGCAAGTTTCACCATGCCCGAATTGATCGACATGATCTTTCGGTTGATGCCGTAAAGCTGATCAATCAGCGCTTCAATCCGGTTGTTGTGCAGGTGAAGTTCGTTCACCAACATAACGATTTCGCTGCGCAATTTCTGATAGGCAGCTTCCTCTGTCGCCGAAAAGCGGTGCTTTTCCGAGAGGGTTGCCGACATGCGCAGATCCTGCATTTCGGCCAGTTTGGTGTAATCGCGCGCGATCAGGTCCAGGGTTTCCAGAACCTTTGGTTTCAGCGCCGCTTCCATCGCGGCGAGTGACATCGAAATGCCGTCATCATCCTCGTCGTCATCATCCGACCCTAACAGCGGGTTGCCATCGGCATCAAGTTCTGGCTCTTCAGAACCAGCGCGGCGCGGAGCCGCCCCTTCGACTTGCACGCCTTCAAGATCGGGGCCGACAAGTTCGCCCTCACCGTCAAGGCTGCGGCCAAAGGTGGCCTCAAGGTCAATCACATCGCGCAGCAGAATGTCTTCGGACAAAAGTTCGTCACGCCAGATGATGATCGCCTGAAAGGTCAGCGGGCTTTCACAAAGCCCGGCGATCATCGTGTTGCGACCCGCCTCGATCCGCTTGGCGATAGCGATCTCGCCCTCACGCGACAGCAATTCGACAGAGCCCATTTCACGCAAATACATGCGCACAGGGTCGTCGGTGCGATCAAGCGCCTCGGTAGTGGTGGTGACAACGGCCACATCGCGGGTGCCGGAATCGGTTTCTACCAATTCGCCAACCGGGGCCTCTGCCTCTTCCAGTTCTTCGTCTTCAATGACGTTGATGCCCATTTCGGACAGCATCGACATCACATCTTCGATTTGTTCTGAAGAAACCTGTTCAGGCGGCATCACCTGATTCAGTTGGTCATAGGTGATATACCCACGCTCTCGCGCGTCGGCGATCATCTTTTTGACCGCCGCTTGGCTCATATCAAGCGATACGTCTGCGTCATCGGCTTCTGGCTTGCCGTCGTCGCTGTCTTTCGTGGCCATGTCTTCTCCTAAAACGAATCAGAGAGTGTGCGTGCGAATCAAGTTGAACCAATACAAGCGAATCATGGAAAGTGACAGGCAGTCAAAGCGGTTTTCTTAGTGGATTTTCTTTGTCCCGATTCGTTCGCTTATCATCTGCAATTGGTTCAGAAGATCAGGACGGTCTTCGCCCAGATCCGTTGTGTTGGTGTTACCCGTGCGTTCGGCCCTGTCGCGGGCATTTGTGGCCTGCGAAATGCGCCAGGTCAGCCCTTCATCGGCTAGGCCGCTAATGTCTTCCAATGCCTCATTCAATTCGCGGTGTGCGGCGCGACGCGATTCAAGTTTGGCAAGGTCTTCGGCCAAGCAAAGCTTGGCCATTTCGCTGTCGTCTTTGTTGCGCACGGGAGGTGCTATGTGCACATGGGGCCGCGACATAAGCTCTTCAAGAGCAAAGGGTGCTGCATCCAAAAGGGTGGCATGCAACGTTTCAGCGTCGTGGTTCTGCCCTGCAAGCAACAGTTGCTGTAGGGACCTGTGATGCGCAGTAGACGGTTCCATCCGCTCTAGTGCTGCTTCAAAGCTGTGGATCAACTGGGGGTGGGTGATAAAGGTCGCAAGAATGACCGCCTCACGCAGGGTTTCTTCGATGTTACCGCCCTGCACCATCAAAGACTGTCGCGCTTGGGCAGAGGCGGGCAACGGCTCTCCCTTGGGCACAAAGCGGCGTTGCTGGCCGGGACGCGGCGCACCGTTTGCCGCAGGGACAAAGGCCGCGCGTGGTCGGGCGGCACCAAACAGGTCGGCGCGCAGTTGTTTCACCTCGTCACCATAATGGGCGCGGATGGACGGGTCGGCGATCCGCTTTAGCGCCGCCCGCAGCGTTTTATCCAACGCCGCCTTGCGTTCGGGGCTGTCAAAGACTTTGCCTTCGGTTTCACGCGCCCACAGCAGTTTGACCATTGGTTGGGCGGTCTCGACCACCTTTTGCATCGCGGACGCCCCTTGCGCCTTGATCAAATCATCGGGGTCAAGGCCCGCAGGCATCACAGCAAACCGCAGACCTTTGCCCGCCTCTAGCAAGGGCAGGGCAAGGTCAATGACCCGCAACGCGGCACGAATGCCCGCAGTGTCGCCGTCAAGGGCAATGATCGGCTCATCGCTGATCCTCCACATCAGGCGCAACTGATCTTCGGTGACAGCAGTGCCCAAAGGGGCGACGGCGGCGCGAAAACCTGCCTCTGACAGGGCGATGACGTCCATGTATCCTTCGGCCACGATCAATGGCAGGCCCTTGCCCGCAGCATCACGCGCCGAGGCTTGGTTATAAAGATTGCGCCCCTTGTCGAACAATTCCGTTTCAGGACCGTTCAGATATTTCGCCGCATCGGCCGGATCCATCGCCCGGCCGCCAAGGCTGATCGCGCGACCCCGCCCATCGCGAATGGGAAAGATGATCCGATTGCGAAAGCGGTCATAGGCTGCACGTTTGTCAGACGAGGCGACAACGCCCGCAGCGATCAGCAAGTCTGTGGCAATTCCTTTTTGCGCCATGGCTTCGGTCAGCGCCGTCCAAGAGGCTGGGGCAAACCCAATTTCCCAGCGATCTTGCGCCTCTACCGACAGTCCACGTTTGGCAAGATAGGCCCGCGCATCCGCCGCTGCAGAGGTGCGCAGTTGCAAGCGAAACCACTTGACCGCCTCTTCCATCACTTGGCCAAGAACGGTGCGACGGTCTGCCTGTTCGGCGGCCCTTGGGTCGCGGGCGGGCATTGGCATGCCTGCCTCGCGGGCGAGGACCTCTACCGCTTCCATGAAACCCAGATTTTCGGTTTCTTTGACAAAGCTGACCGCGTCACCCTTGGCATGGCAGCCAAAGCAATAGTAATAGCCCTTGCGATCATCGACGTGGAAACTTGCGGATTTTTCCTGATGGAACGGGCACGGCGCCCACATGTCGCCCTTGCCCAAATTCGACTTGCGGATGTCCCATGTGACTTTCCTGCCCACAACAGAGGACAGCGAGACGCGGGTGCGCAATTCGTCAAGAAATCCGGGTGGCAAGCTCATGCTGTGTTATATCAGGTGCGTGGGTCCCCGAGTCTAGGGCCCGTCTGTGAGATCACGCACAATCCTGTGGAAGATTGCGACGCCAAGTGGCGTCAGATCATCGGGATAATCGTAATCTGGGTTGTGCAAAGCAGGTACTAGAGTACCCGCGCCCAAAAACAGCATGGCCGATTTGGTTTGTCCCCAGCCAAAGACACCGAAATCTTCGGATGCGCGTTCTGGCAAAGAACCGGGGGCACGGATGATACCCAGTGCATCAACGGCAGCGGCGGCAATGGCCGTTGCGTCGGCGTCATTCACAGAGGCCGCGAAATGGTCATGCTGGGTGAAACTAACGCCAAGCCCTGCTGCGGCGGCCTCTGTCGTGGCAATGTTCATGGCACTGGCCAAAAGATCTGCCATCTGCGCGTCATGCACCGTGCGCAAGGTGACCCAAAGCTCGGCAGCCCCCGGCGCAATCCCAAAGGACGCCGCGCCCATCGTGGCGTGGGTGACTGTGACCAGCCGGAACTTTTCGTTCAGTTCACCGCCTGTGCCAAGCGCCATCAACCCGGGGATCAGCCGCGATAAAGCGATCGCGGGCGAAGTGCCGGTGTCAGGCATAGAGGCATGGGCGGTTTTTCCCGTTAACAAGATTTTCAGCCCCATACTCGCACAATTGACCACCCCGGATGCAAGCAGAACATGGCCCAGCGCGGTGCCCGGCCAATTATGGATCGCAAAGGCCCATTCAGGGCGCAAATCTGTATAGCGCGGATCACTAACTACCGCCCGCGCGCCAGAGCCATCCTCTTCAGCGGGTTGAAACATCAAGATCACCCTGCCCCGCGCCGGACGCCTTCTTGCCAACAGCCGACCTAGCCCCATCAGCATCGTCATATGGCCTTCGTGGCCACAAAGATGGGCCACACCCGGAATGGTTGATCTATAGTCTGCAGTGGAAATTTCGCTAATAGGAAGGGCGTCAAGTTCCGCACGAAACATCACGGTAGGGCCCGGTTGATCACCATCAAATATGGCTGCAACGCCGTGGCCGCCCAAGCCCGTGACAATCTGGTCCGCGCCCAAATGCGCCAAAGCGGTCACTACCCGCTTTGCTGTCTCAGCCTCAAACCGGCTCACTTCGGGATAGCGGTGCAGGTCACGCCGCCATTCGGTCAACTCAAGTATATCACGGTTGGTCAGTGTCATGCGCGGGGCGCTCGTGCCGCGAGGGTATCCAGGGCTGTAGAAAGGTCATGCCAGGCCGTTTGCGCCATAGATCGAAACACCATCACACGAAAGCTGTCGTCTCCAGTGCGGTGAATAACGGCCGACATGTGATAAAGCGGCGTACGCGCCACACGGTTGACAGCAAAGGCAGTCAAGCGCAGATCCATCGGCACATAGCGGGCCAGCACTTCGACCGCTTGCGGGCCACTCAAAGTCAGATGTACCCAAGCGTCAGACTGGTCGGTTGCGGCCGCACTTCCCCCCATCGCGGGGGCCGCCACACCGATCAAAAACGCCTGCTCGCGCCCAGTCCACAACAAGGCGATGTCGTCCTTTACCACCGCTTCACCCGGTGCAGGAAACTGCAAGCCCAACGGTTTTAGTGCCTTGTTCACCGCCTTTTCCTGACCCGGAAATAGCGCAAGCGAGGTCATTTGCACCAAAGGCGCCTCGGCCAAAGTGGTCCCAAGGCGGACAAAGGGTTCTTTGCCCGGCAGGGCGCGTTTTGCGATCAACTCAGGCACGAAGCTTCTCCCCTTTGGGATCGTGGAACACCGGGTCACAAACCATGCACAAAACATCAATGTCGCGCAGGCGGTCTACCAAGCGGATCGTCTCGCCGTGCCTTGCGCGGCCATTCACCAAAAACCCTAGCGCCAAATGGCTTTGCTGGTCCGGCGACCACCCGACAGAGGTCGTGTAGCCAACCGAATTGACACGGGTCAGGTCATACCCCGGCACAAACAGATGCGCGCCTGCCGTGATCGGTGCGTCAACCAGTGGCTTTAGGCCGACCAGCTGTTCGCGCGTGGGCCCAACCAGACCGGGTCGCTGCGCCATGGCTTGACCGATGCAATCCTTTTTGGCGCTCACCATCTTTTCCAAGCCGATATCCGCAGCTGTCACCCGGCCATGTATCTCGGCATGGGTGATAAACCCTTTTTCGATGCGCAGCACGTTGAGCGCTTCCATCCCATAAGGACCGCCGCCCATGGTTTCCGCCTTGGCGCACAGATCGCGAAACAGGCTTTCTCCGTAGCGCGTGGGTACAGCGATTTCATAGCCTTGCTCACCGGAAAATGAGATGCGGAACAGACGCGCCGTCACATTGCCAAGTTGCACCGTGCCGCAGGCCATAAAAGGAAAGTCCGGCAGCGGCTGGTCCAACACAGCGTTCAACAGATTGCGCGATTGGGGGCCGGCCACGGCAAACTGCGCCCAAGCCTCGGTCACCGAAATGAACCGCAGATCCCAATCGGCACAGTGGGTTTGGTGCACAAAATCCAGATGCCGCATGACAAGCCCTGCGGCGGCAGTGGTCGTCGTCAGCAAATAGTGGTTTTCGCCCAGCCGCGCCGTGGTGCCGTCGTCAAGCACAAGGCCGTCTTCGCGCAGCATCAAACCATAGCGCACGCGGCCAATGGGCAGGGTCGAAAACGTGTTGGTATAGACAAAATCCAAGAACCGGGCGGCGTCTTTGCCTTGGATGTCGATCTTGCCAAGCGTGGACACATCGGCCACGCCCACCGATTTGCGCACCATCTGCACTTCACGGTCACACGACATCCGCCAATGCGTTTCACCCGGTTTGGGGAAATAGCTGGGCCTGTACCACAAACCCGCCTCGATCATCGGCGCACCCCGGTCACGGCTTGCCTGATCCGAGGTCATGAACCGCTGCGGGGCAAACCCTTCGGCCCGCCCACCTGCCCCAAAGGCCGCAACCGACACTGGCACGAACGGTGGACGGTAGGTTGTGGTCCCGGTTTCAGGAATGCCACGTCCGGTGCTGTCGGCTAAAATTGCAAGCGCCCCGACGTTTGAGTTCTTCCCCTGATCTGGAGCCATGCCTTGGGTGGTATAGCGTTTCATATGCTCGACAGATGTGAACCCCTCTTGAGCAGACAGACGGACATCTTTGGTGGTGACATCATTGGCGAAATCCAGCCAAGCGCGCTTGTCGGTGGGAACTTCCCACAGGGGTTGCATGGCATAGGCGGCACTTTCGGCTGATGGCACACCGCCAACCGTGGACGCACGCCCCAAGATGCCCAGCGCCTCTTGTGCGGCACTTTGACCAGCGGCAAGGCATTCGGTGGTCGAAAAGTCGCCGTTCGCTGCCCCCGCCGCACGCAAGCCGGGGATCGCCCCTTCGGTCGGAACAAAAGCCGCGATATCTTCGCGCCATTTCGGACGGCCATTCATGTGGCAGGTGATGTGCAATGTTGGGTTCCAACCGCCCGAGATCGCAAGGCAATCTGTTTCAAGATCAAATGCACCGGCGCTGTGGGTACCAGTAATCTGGCGCAGACCGTGGCGGCCCTGCGTATCGGTGATTTGTGCGCCCAAATAGACCGGACAATCTTCAACAGCACTGGCGTCGGCGCGGCTGTCTAATATGGCTGCGACGTGAACGCCTGCGGCCATCAATTGGCGCGCAACAACACGGGCGTTATCATTATTGGCAAACACCGTCACGCGTTTGCCGGGGGCGACGCCATATCGGTTCAGATAGGTTTGAACCGCGCTGGCCATCATGATGCCGGGCCGATCATTCATCGCAAAGGCGATGGGCCGTTCTACGGCACCCGCCGCCAGAACCGCGCGGGTCGCGGTAATGCGCCAGAAACATTCGCGCGGCAGGTTCGGAGAGGCACCCCGATGCAAGCCGACACGTTCCAATGCGCCGTAAATTCCGTGGTCATAGGCACCGGTTACAGTGGTCCGCGCCATGATCCGGACATTCGCCATGGACCGCAGCACGGCCAGCGTTTGTGCGGCCCAAGCGGCACTGGGGCTGCCATCAATCACCCCATCATCGGACAACAGCCTGCCGCCAATCCGGCTGTCTTCTTCAACCAAGATCACATCGGCACCCGCGCGACCTGCGGTCAGTGCAGCCATCAACCCCGTGGGGCCCGACCCAATCACCAGCAGATCACAAAACGCATAAGCCTTTTCATAGCGCCCCTCGTCATGTTTGCCCGACAGACTGCCAAGCCCGGCGGCACGGCGGATCAAGGGTTCGTACACCCTTTCCCAAAAAGCGCGCGGCCACATGAAGGTCTTGTAGTAAAAACCGGCCGACAGGAACGGGGCGGCATAGTCATTCACCGCCATCAGATCAAACCGCAGCGAGGGAAAGCGGTTCTGGCTGCGTGTCACCAACCCCTCAAACACCTCTTGCACTGTTGCGCGCACATTCGGGGTTTGGTTCACTTTGCCAATGACTTCGATCAAGGCGTTCGGCTCTTCAGACCCTGCGCTCAACACGCCGCGCGGGCGATGATACTTGAACGAACGCCCGACCACCTTGACCCCATTGGCCAACAGCGCTGAGGCCACCGTATCGCCTTTAAACCCCTGATAGGTCTTGCCATCAAAGCTAAAGGAAACTGGCGTTTCACGGTCGATAAGACCTTTGCCCGCAATCCTCATGTCGCGGCCCCTTTCGATTTATCTTTGATCATCGCGACCAATTCCGTGGCCAATACATCATGAGTTACGGTGTTGCGGGTGACACGCAACCATTGGGCGCAGCCTGTTTCATGATACCAAATGTCACGGGTCACGCCCGCAGGATTGTCGCGCAGGTGCAAGTGGTCATCCCAAGCCTCGATCGCGGCACCGGGTTCAGGGCGGCGCAGATAATCATCTGATCCGTAATAGTAAAACTCGCGCCGGTCGCGCGTGCCGCAAAGGGGGCAATGGATCCGCATTCTTGTCTTCCCTCAGTGCAAATCGTGGCTTAGTGCAAATTGTGCTGCGACCCCGTGCCTTCCTCATCCAAGAGGTGGCCGGTGCGAAAGCGGTCAAGGCGGAAACGGCTGGCGACCTCATGTGTTTCACCTGTGGCCATGAGATGCGCCATGCACCACCCGCTGGCTGGCACCGCTTTAAAGCCGCCATAGTTCCAACCCGCATCGACAAAGAGCCCCTCAATGTGGGTTTTGTCGATGATCGGGCTGCCATCGGGGGTCATATCCATGATCCCACCCCAAATACGCAAGATCTTGGCGCGCCCGATCATCGGCATCAGGGTCATGCCAGCCTCCATGACATGCTCGATCATCGGCAAGTTACCGCGCGCCGCATAAGAAGCATAAAAATCAAGGTCGCCACCAAAGACCAGCCCGCCCTTGTCAGACTGGCTGATGTAGAAGTGCCCCATCCCAAACGATATAACGGAATCGACCACCGGCTTTAGTCCCTCGGTCACAAAAGCTTGCATCACATGGCTTTCAATCGGCAATCGCATTCCGGCCATCGCCGCAACCTGCCCTGAACGGCCTGCCGCAACCATGCCAACCTTTTTGGCCCGGATCGGTCCCCGCGTGGTTTGAACCCCCACGACGCGCCCACCTTCGATATCAATGCCAGTGACTTCGCAGTTCTGGATCAGATCGACGCCGCGCTGATCTGCTGCGCGCGCATAGCCCCACGCGACCGCATCATGGCGTGCGGTTCCGGCCCGCCACTGCATCAACCCGCCGTAGATAGGAAAGCGCGTTTGTTCAAAATCCAGATAGGGCGCAAAATCGCGGACCTGCTCGCGCGTCCACAACTCTGCATCGTCCCCTTGATTAAGGATCGCATTTCCACGCCGCGCAAAGCTGTCGCGTTGCCCGTCTGAATGGGCCAAAAGCAATTGGCCGCGCTGTGAATGCATCACGTTGTAATTCAGCTCTGTTTCTAGCTTTTCCCACAACTTCAGCGAATGGCTATAGAATTCAGAATTTCCCGGCATGTAATAGTTTGCGCGCACAATTGTCGTGTTGCGCCCGACGTTGCCGCTGCCAAGATAACCTTTTTCAAGCACCGCGATGTTGGTCATCCCGTGGTTTTTTGCCAGATAGTAGGCCGTCGACAACCCGTGCCCGCCACCACCGATGATGATCGCGTCATATTCGGTCTTTGGGGCCGCATCCCGCCACGCGGGCGTCCACCCTTTGTTGCCCAGCAGGCCCTGCGCAATAACCTTGAACCCTGAATAGCCCATATGCCACCCCTACCTTTTCCTGCAGTGAAACGGCTTTCAGGCGATATATGCAAGAGGCGGCGCTGCATTCCTTTAATCGGGGCGACAAGGACTGTCGCAATCCGATCATTTGGCCGATTGAGGTCTGACTGAAAGTTGAGGTCTGACTGAAAGTTGTGACCAAAGTCAGTGTGTGGCTTGTTCCGGCCAAAACACGCCGCCGTTTTGAAAACCAGAGTGCCAATGGGCAGCCCGAGCATAAACAGTGCCCAAGGGGCCAATCCTTCAGCATCGGTTTTGCAATACTCGTCGTTTTGCTTGCTTAGGCTTGCTTAACCTCAGTGTCGCCCCCTAAGGAGGCGGCCCGATCCACCCAGGTCACGAGTGGCCTGGGTGATCAGATCAAGCTGTGGTAGAAATCTGTGCAATTGCATCCCGCACTTTTTCAAGTGCAGGATGCGATCCGTTGGGGCCGGCAGCCATACAAAACGTGCAGCCGGTTTCGATCAGGTTCAAACACGGCAAAGCCGGTTAGAGCCCCTTCGATTTGTAGGTCGCCGCGATGCGACTGATCGAGACGATATAGGCCGCCACGCGCAGATCACCCACTTCGGGACGCCCGTGCCAAATCTCACGCATCGCTTGATAAGCAGTGCGCATGGTATCATCCAGGCCCGACCGCACCAACGCCAACTCATCAGAGCCTTGCAAGAACTTCTTCTTGAAATCAGGCGTCAGTTCGAAGCCCAGATTTTGATCTTTCGACATCCGCTCTAATTCTTCGACCAGCAAGCGAGAGCGGCCTTCTTCGGCCCGGCGCTGCATGCGACCAAAGCGGATATGCGACAGGTTCTTGACCCATTCAAAATAAGACACCGTCACCCCGCCCGCGTTTGCGTACATATCAGGGATGATAACACAGCCTTTGGCGCGCAAAATTTCATCGGCGCCAAAGGTGATCGGGCCGTTGGCCGCTTCGATGATCAAAGGAGCCTTGATGCGGGCGGCGTTGCCAAGATTGATCACGCCTTCCAAGGCCGCAGGGATCAGGATGTCACACTCCATCTCCAGCGCCTTCGCTCCATCAACGACATGCTTGGCCTTGGGATATTCCGCGAGCAATCCGTCGTGGCGGTTCATCCACTGGCGTACGTCTTCGATGTCGATACCGTTGTCATTGACCAAGGCGCCGTCACGTTCGATCACCGCGATGATCTTGGCGCCGTCTTCCTCGGACAGGAATTTGGCCGCGTGATAACCCACGTTGCCTAGCCCCTGCACGACCACACGCTTGCCATCCAGATCGCCCGACAAATGCGCCATCGCCGCATCTTCGGGATTGCGGAAGAATTCCCGCAGCGCATATTGCACCCCGCGGCCTGTCGCTTCTACCCGGCCCTGAATACCTCCCGCATGAGGGGGCTTGCCGGTCACGCAGGCCTTGGCGTTGATGTCGGTGGTGTTCATCCGCGCGTATTGGTCGGCGATCCATGCCATTTCACGCTCGCCTGTGCCCATATCGGGCGCAGGCACGTTTTGCGCAGGATGGATAAGGTCACGCTTGATCAGTTCATAGGCGAAACGGCGGGTGATCTGTTCCAGCTCGTGTTCATCCCAGGCGCGCGGGTCAATGCATAGCCCACCTTTTGATCCGCCGAACGGTGTTTCCACCAGCGCGCATTTATAGGTCATCAAGGCCGCCAGCGCCTCTACCTCGTCTTGATTTACGCCCAGCGAATAGCGGATGCCGCCCTTTACCGGTTCCATATGTTCGGAATGCACCGACCGGTACCCGACGAAGGTTTCGATCTTGCCACGTAACCTCACCCCAAAGCGCACGGTATAGGTAGAGTTACAAACGCGGATCTTCTCTTCCAGACCTGGACCAAGGTCCATCAATGAAGTCGCGCGTTTGAACATCATATCTACGGATTCGCGGAAACTTGGTTCCCCTGCGACACTCATGCCATTCCTCCCTTTCCGGCTGGATGCGGATAGCACCCGTGACAGACCTAGGCCGATGTGCCTAAAAAGTCAGCACAAAATAAACACATGTTTGCGTAAACATTAAAGGAGTTGAGGGCACACTGATTCGACCACCCGACCACCCTGCCACATTTACCATGATTGTGGCGGACGCATTGACACCGAAACAGACACATTCTGATCCGTCTTTAAGTACTGTTTCCGCAGCCGCCAGTTGGGGCGCAATTCGGACGCATTGCCACAATCTTGCCACAACTTCTCGGCAACCAAGAGACAGATCAAGGCAATTTTGTGGTTACCAAAAGGTTAACACTGTGAAAAATTTCAGCGCGATACTTTACCTCTCGCCCCGTCAGGACGGCCGCGTCAAAGCAAAGTTTTTGGACTTTCGCGATGACGAAGGCGGCGGCCTTTTGATTTTTGCAATGTTTCTTTTCGTCGTCATGTTCCTGATGGGTGGCCTTGCCATCGACATCATGCGATATGAGCAGACGCGCAACCAGCTGCAAAATACACTCGATCGATCGGTTTTGGCGGCAGCATCTCTTAGCCAACAACTTGATTCCACTTCAGTGGTGAATGATTATTTTCAAAAAGCGGGCATGTCCTCTCATCTTTCGAGTGTCCGCGTCACCAACGCCCTGAACTCTCGTGAAGTTGTCGCGGTTGGTCGCGCCGCGACGGATCCGATCTTTTTGCCGATGTTGGGGATCAACGATCTGGACGCCGAAGGCAGTTCTGCAGCCATTCAAACCATCAGCAATATTGAAATTTCGTTGGTGCTAGACGTTTCAGGGTCGATGAGCGGTGCGAAAATCACCAATTTGCGCAATGCGGCAAGTGATTTTGTGAATACGGTTTTGGCGAATGACCCTGACCACCGGGTCTCAATTAGCATTGTTCCCTATAACGCGCAGGTCAATTTGGGCCCAGCACTGATCAGTAAGTACAACGTCGTAAACAACCATACAGTCGCCAATTCCAACTGTCTGGAAATTCCCAGTGCAAGTTTTGCCAGTGCGGCCATGTCTCGTCTCACCCCTATGCCCAAAATGGCCTATGCGGATATCGAGTATGGGACCAGCATGACGAACGGATACATCTCGCCGACCTCAGGCAACGCCTTGCCGAACTTTGCGTCGTCGCATTGCAAGCCCACGACAGTGAACACGGTAACGTTGCCATCACAAACGCTCGCGACGCTTCAAAACCGGATCATGGCCCTGCAGGCGGGTGGCAACACCTCTATTACGCTGGGGATGAAATGGGGTCTGACGCTGCTTGATCCGGGGTCACGCGGCATGTTCAGCGAACTTGTTGGCTCTGGAAATATTTCCCCAAACTTGGCCGGTCGCCCCTTCGACTACAACGACACAGAGACGATGAAGTTTGTAATCTTGATGACCGACGGCGAACATGTGTCTCACAACCGGATAAATGACGCGTTCAAGACCGGAACCGCACCGATTTACCGCAGCAATGGTGACGGCCAGTATTCTATCTTCCATGCAACACGCGCTGGAACCGATAAGTTCTGGGTGCCTCATCTGGCTGTCTGGCGGACCGCCGCATGGAATTCCGGCGCTGGCGTAACGCAGCAAAACTGGGAAAATGTTTGGGCAAACCTGAAAATGTCTTATGTGGCTTGGCAATTCTACGGCCGCGCCTTGGGAACCGACAATTCCAGCCGCAACACCGCCTATAACAACGCGATGACCGCCATGCGTTCTGGCTATGCCACCGAAGGGCAGATGGACGCATCGCTGCAACAAAGCTGCACTCTGGCAAAAGCGCAGGATGTCATCATCTATGGCATCGCGTTTGAGGCGCCCGCAAACGGTCAAGCACAGATTGCTGCCTGCTCCAGCGGTGCGTCCTATTACTTCAACGCGCAGGGTCTGGAAATTGCCACAGCGTTCAACGCGATTGCCAATAACATCTCGCAATTGAAGCTGACACAGTAATGCTCTGAACCTCTTTGGGCCAAAGGTTTTGGCGCGCGGATCTTCTTTTGCGCGCCAAAAATTACCACTGATGTTTTCCCCGCAACATGGCTCCACAATCTTGTCTTGATGGTTAACGGAATGTTTTCGCACCGGGTTCCAATCGGCAGGTGATTGTCCAGTCTTGTGCAAAAATCGTGCTGAATCATTGAATTTACGCACGTTTAACCATGACAGAACAAAATTGCTCCGTACCAACGCCATAGTTTCGCCGCATGAATTTGAGCAGATGATTTCCAAATACTGTTCCGCGTTGAGCCTTGTTCAAGGTTTCGACAGAACATTTGGAGGTTACGGATGTTGTTCAACGATTTGCAGGTAAAGTGGTCACAACGCCAGGTTTTGACACCCGTCATTGATCGCGCGCGCCGCTTTGGGGCAAATGAAGACGGCAATCTGACGATCTTTTCGATCACGCT
>JAAFIJ010000210.1 GCA_013298675.1 Rhodobacterales bacterium
ACAATCAGTGTCGGCAGGTTTTGCACCAACCCCCAGATCGCGCCATTCATGCCCAAAGGAAGCGCCTTGCGCATCAAAACATCCGCCACCGGTCGCTTTAGACTAAAGCCAAAAGGATAGCCGGCGCGCAGCTGCAAGATCAGGTACAGGGTGGCCACTGTGGCGCATGCGATAACCTCTGCAACGCCAAACCACAGCAGATCGGCAGGACCCTTGATAAACCAGACCGCTAATAACATCAAAATTGCGACGCGCAAAAATTGGCCAAAGGCGACGACGCGCATCTTTTCAAGGCTTTGCATCAACCATTCCTGGCGTAGCGCGTGAAACACCAATGACATCGCCAAAACTGCACCAAGACTGCGCACGACAGGATCACTGGTCACCAAAACCACAGCGATCCACGCGCCCAATATGCACGGAACCGCCAGAATCAAACGCAGCGCTGGCACGATAGTGATGGGTGCATCCGCATCGACGCCGCCCATGGCGCGGTGTCTGACGGCGGCCGCACCAAGCCCGAAATCAACCACCAAAGCGGCAAAGGCGACAATCGCACTCATGGTTTCCAATGCGCCGTAGTCATGGGCGGTGAGCACGCGCGCCAAATAAGCAAATAGGATAAAGCCCGCGACCTTGGCGGTGAACTGACCAAAGGCCAGATACATCAGGTCACGAATGATTTGAATGTCCGGATTGCGCACCAAACCAATCGCATGATGCATCAAAGCGCTGGCGAAACCTCGTCGCGGCTTGTTTGTCGACATCTAAGCTCCGTGTGATGACCAAAGCCGCAAAAATACGCGAACTGGAAAGGCAGGCCCGAATCGAGGCCCTGTCAGAAAATAAATACAACAAATTGCTTCCACATGCATGTTAACCCGTAAATGCGCCAAAGTGAACGGGTTTTGACGGGTTGAGGTCAGGGTGGTACGAAATCCTGCTGGCAAATCAGGCTTTATCTGCCATGCTTGGCCCCCATAACTATTGCGCTATCAACCGCGCTTACCGCACCCGCTTGGTCCTTTTGCGCATCATTAATTCGCCACTATTTTTCGCTAAACCAGCTTGCAGAGTCAGACGCAGGATTATCAGATGAACAAACCAAAGACACATCTCGGGGCAAAACGGGTCTTGGTGACCGGTGGGGCAGGGTTTCTCGGCAGCCACCTGTGTGATCGCCTTGTCGCCCAAGGGCATGAGGTTTTGTGCATCGACAACTATTTCACCGGGCAACGCGGCAACGTCGCACACCTGTTGGCGGCCCCCAATTTTGAACTGATCCGTCACGACGTGACCTTTCCTCTCTATGTCGAGGTGGACGAGATTTATAACCTCGCGTGCCCGGCAAGCCCGATCCACTATCAGCACGACCCGGTGCAAACCACCAAGACGTCCGTCCACGGGGCGATCAACGTGCTGGGGTTGGCCAAGCGGACCGGGGCGAAAATTTTCCAAGCTTCGACATCAGAAGTGTACGGCGATCCGGCAGTGCATCCTCAGACCGAAGAATATTGGGGCAATGTAAACCCCATCGGCCCGCGTTCTTGCTACGACGAGGGTAAGCGCTGTGCCGAGACGTTGTTTTTCGATTACCACCGGCAGCACAATTTGCGCATCAAAGTGGCGCGGATTTTCAACACCTACGGTCCGCGTATGCATCCCAAAGACGGGCGTGTGGTGTCCAACTTTATTGTCCAGGCCCTAAGCGGCGACCCCATTACCATCTTTGGCAGCGGTGCACAGACGCGATCATTCTGCTATTGTGACGATTTGATCGACGGTTTTCTGGCCTTTATGGCGACGGATGATACGGTCACTGGGCCGATCAATCTGGGCAATCCGGTAGAGTTTTCGATGCTAGAGTTGGCCCAATCCGTCTTGGATCTGACCGGGTCAAAATCTAAGCTGGACTATCAGCCCTTACCCCAAGACGACCCAAAGCAGCGGTGCCCAGACATCAGCCGCGCAAAGGCCGATCTGAATTGGGAACCTCGCGTGCAGTTGCGCGAAGGGTTGGGTCACACCATTGCCTATTTTGACTCGCTGCTGACCAAAGGCGCTGCGTAACCTTAACCACACCCAAAAACGGGGCGTGCTGCAAGTTTCAGGATATGGGAACTTGACCAGCAGTGGGTGCATATGCAAATCTAATATTGAACCAACGGTTTAAATAATGAACCGATTGTTTTTCTCAGAAGGACGCGCATGATGAGCCAAACCGAAATTGACCGTTTGCGTTTGCTGCCCGTTCCGGCGGGACAGCTGTTTATCGGTGGCACATTTGGCGCGGCAGCTTCGGGCGAAACGCTTGTGTCCATTTCCCCGATCGACGGCACGGTCTTGACCCAAATCGCTGCAGGGTCCGCGCATGATGTCGATCTTGCGGTAACAGCGGCAAGGCGCAGTTTTGACGCAGGTCATTGGTCGCGCGCTGCCCCTGCGTTTCGCAAAAAGGTGATGTTTCGCATCGCAGAGCTGATAGAGAAACACGCGTTGGAACTGGCGGTTCTGGGGGTGCGCGACAATGGCACCGAAATCGCGATGGCAATCAAGGCAGAGCCGGGGTCAGCTGCAGGCACATTTCGCTATTACGCTGAGGCGATAGACAAGATTAACGGCGAAATCGCCCCAACAGCGCCGGGCATTCTGGGCCTGATCAGTCGTGAGCCGGTTGGCGTAGTGGCGGCCATCGTGCCGTGGAACTTCCCGTTGATGATCGGCGCATGGAAGGTTGCACCAGCGCTTGCGGCAGGCAATTCAGTGGTGCTGAAACCTGCCGAAGGGGCGTCGCTGTCGTTGCTGCGTCTGGCTGCGATCTGTGCCGAGGCGGGCCTGCCCGAGGGTGTTTTGAACGTCGTCACCGGATACGGCACTGCGGTGGGCGCGGCGTTGGGTCTGCATATGGATGTCGATGTCATCGCCTTTACCGGATCGGGCGGGGTGGGCCGCAAGCTGCTGGAATATTCGGCCCGATCAAACCTGAAACGGTGTTATCTGGAACTGGGGGGCAAGTCGCCCAACGTGGTCTTTGCCGATGCGCCCGATTTGGAGGTGGCGGCAAAAACCTCTGCGATGGGGATTTTCCGCAATTCAGGTCAGGTCTGTGTGGCCGGATCACGGCTGATTGTTGAAGACAGCATTCATGATGCGTTCGTGGCCCGTGTTGCGGCGATTGCGGCGGGGATGCGCGTGGGCGACCCCCTGAACCTGACCACAGAGGCGGGGGCGATTTCCAGCGCCGAACAGATGCGCAAAGATTTGGGGTACATCGACGTCGCGGTGCAAGAGGGCGGGCAGCTGGAAACTGGCGGCGCGCAGATCTTGCAAGAGACGGGTGGCTTTTATGTGCAACCCACTGTGATCAGTGGCATTCAACCCCATATGCGGCTGGCCCGCGAAGAGGTGTTCGGTCCTGTGCTGGGCGTGATGCGTTTTCACACCGAAGAAGAGGCAATCCGATTGGCCAATGGCACCGACTATGGGTTGGCTGCGGCCGTGTGGACCGCCAATCTGGGCCGCGCGCACCGGATGGTGGGCGCAATCAAAGCGGGCCTCGTGCATGTAAATACTTATGGCGGGTCCGACAACACCGTGCCCTTGGGCGGTATGCGCCAATCTGGCAATGGGCATGACAAATCTCTGCACGCCATCGACAAATACACCGATCTCAAGTCGGCGTGGATCCAACTATAGCAAGGCCGCAGATTTGGTCCGACCAAGGTAGACGTCCTTTTCAAGCGCCCACGCCGGGGCGTCACGTTGCAAAACCGTTGCGCGAAAAGTCTGCGCGATGAGTTTGGCTTTTGGTCACGGTCGATAAATCTGGGCGCAGCCCGCTTGACTTTGCCTTCTCAACAACGGATTCGGGCGGCATCAATCAATTGGGTGCGCGCAGTGACACAGTCGAGCCAAATCAGCCACACGGCGCTTTTGCCGATCTTGCTGGATTTGGCGCGGCGGGCCACGCAGGCCTATGCGCTGCCAAGCGGGTTGGAAGTGATGATGATAAACCTGTCGGAAAACGCCACCTTTTCGGTGCAAGCCCCCGACGGGCAACGCTGGGCTTTGCGCATTCACCGCGAGGGATATCATACGCCTGCGGCGATCGCATCCGAACTCGCGTGGCTCCAGGTTTTGCGCGATCAGCGGGTGATCGTGACCCCGCGCCAAGTGCCGGGCCGTGATGGTGAGATCATCCAACAAGTCGGTGATCCACGCCTGACATCGCCTCGCAGCGTTATGCTGTCGGAATGGGAAGCTGGGGCGGAACCAAGCATCAGCGCCGATCTGTCGCGCCCGTTTGAACAGCTGGGTGAGGTGACCGCCCGGATGCACATGCACAGCCGCCTGTGGCAGCGCCCCAGCTGGTTCACCCGCCCGGTGTGGAATTTTGAGACATCCCTTGGGGAGGTAAACCCCCATTGGGGCCGTTGGCGCGACGGCATCGGCGTTGACGCGGACCGTGCCGCGCTGTTTCGCCGTACGGTGGCAGTGATCGGCCAACGACTTGCCGCTTATGGCCAGTCCTCAGCGCAGTTTGGGTTGATCCACTGTGATCTGCGACTGGCAAATCTGTTGATCGACGGCGATGTGGTCAAGGTCATCGACTTTGACGACTGCGGTTTCAGCTGGTTCATGTATGACGCCGCAACCCCGGTGTCGTTTTACGAGCATGACCCACAAGTACCTGATCTGATTGAACACTGGAAAGCCGGGTACCGCCGGGTCGCACCTCTAGCTGCCGCGGATGAGGCAGAGATTCCCACCTTTGTCATGCTGCGTCGGTTGCTTTTGGTCGCGTGGATTGCCTCACGCAACGAAACCGATTTGGCGGGGTCCATGGGACTGCCTTATACCAATGGCACCGATCAGTTGTGCGAGGCCTACCTGTCGCGCTTTGGCTAGGGTTACGCTTCGTCATTTACCATGTGGCCGATATTGGCATAGCCCGCCGGGTTGAGGCGTTTCAGCGCAAAGCCCCAGATCAGACCGAACAGAATGACGCCAAGGCTAAGAACCGGGATCGCTTGGGCAAAGCCTGAAGTGCCGGCAAAGGTCGATAGGTTAGAGACCAGCAGATGCACCAGATAGACCTGCACA
>JAAFIJ010000211.1 GCA_013298675.1 Rhodobacterales bacterium
ACCAAAGACCGCATAGATCATCGACAGGATCAGAACAATCACTGCACCGGGGATGACAAACAGCCCGCCAGTGATCAATCCGCCCAGCGTGCCATGTTTGCGCCAGCCGATCCAAGTTGCCAATTGCATTGCCTCAGGTCCGGGCAACAACATGCAAAACGACAGTGCAGAGAGGTAATCTTGTTCGCTGACCCATTTACGCTCTGCCACCAATTCGCGGTGCATCAATGCGATTTGTGCTGCCGGTCCACCAAAGGACAAAAAACCGATGCGGGTGAAGACCCGGATCAATTCTGCCAAGGACACGTCTGGGGGAGAGAAACTTGCTTGTTGCTGTGTCATTGAGCACGCCCCGCTGGCCAATCGTGACCCTCTTCATGCCCATCCCGCGCCCAACGGTAAAGGGCGTCGTACAGCGCTAGGCCCGCCTCAAGTTGTTGCAGATCATCCCGGTACAGCCGTGACAAACCTACCGACATGGCCAAAAGACCTGCGGCTTGTGGTGACAGATCGTGGCGGTCTGTGTCCGCGGCCCGCACAACCAGCGCCAGACGGTTCAGCGCATCCGTCTGCAAGGCAAACTCTGAAATCAGCGCGTCAAATGTGCATTGATCCCCTCTGTGTGACCAGAAAACGCCGTCGATATCAAAGGGGGTTGCGTTAAATTTGGCGGCAACTTCGGACACTTCGGTGGGGGCCACGAACAAAAAGCGGGCCGCCGGATCAATAAAGCGGCGGATCAGCCAAGGGCACGCAATGCGGTCGATCTTGGGCCGGTGCCGGGTGACCCAAAGATTTGACGCAGGAAAGGCGGCGATTGGGGACATTGGCAAATCTGCTTCTGCCCAAGCCATGCTGCCGCCCTCCAGGATTTGCGCGGCAGACCCTTGACTGCGCAGCAGCGCCGCGACTCCCTCGGACAGTTTGCGCCCTTTTTGGCAAACAACCACAACACGCGCGTCAATCAGGCGGGCAGGGGCCGGATCAAAGTTCTGGTGCTCAAGGATGACACTTGTCGGGATCAATCGCGGGTCAGCGGCACGATCATCGGGAACCCGCACATCGACAATCATAGGTGCATCGGGTGTGCCGATAAGGCGCATCAATTGTGCGGGGGTGATCTGGTTGGGTTGGGGCATGGTACGGTGCATCCTGCTGGTTTGCTTTGGATGCGAATCTTGGGCCAAAGCCTCATGGGGCGTTCGCGCGACCCCACACCTTGTGCTAGAACGCCAAGGGGGTGGGGGTCAAGATGAACCACAAGCTGCGCATTGAAATTCTTGCAGGAATGTCGCGCGATGCAAGATCAAGCATTTTGGTGGAAAGGTGCAGGTTTCTGTTGCCAGGTACCTGCGAACCCCGCCTTACGCGGCTAAGCGTAAGGGCTTAGTTTCGGCGACTCGAACTGCTTACGCAGCCAAAGCCATTGCCGGAGCACGGTTGTCATTTGCAACTGTACGTTTGGACCGATAACGGTAGTACCTCACCGAGCAAAAGCTGGCCTCTTTAGACGTTCGTCGATCCTATTTCGACCCCACACGCCCCAAATGAAAGGGAGAATTGGTGGAGTCGCCGGGTACCGCCCCCGGGTCCGAGCCGTTTATTACAGGTGCGTTTATCACCATAGTCCCGGCAAGCCGGAACAGGTTGAATATAGGCTTCAGAGGGTTTGGGCACAAGAGGGGACAGGCGCGAAGGACCCATCCGCGCGCAAAAGAAAACGCCCGAGGTTTCCCCCGGGCGCGAAATCTTTCAGACACAGGTCTTAGAACCCCGACTTGATCAGCTCAAACTCTTGCGTCATGCGGTCACGCATCGCGGGATCAATCGGAACTTGGCTGAGCAAAATGCCATCCACCGGATCAACGTCGCCTGCCTTTAGCTCTTCTGACGAGATATCCGCCATGGCGGCATCGTTGGAATGGGCATAGCCAAAGTTTTCAAGCAAGCCTTTCGCAGACCCATGATCCAACCAAGCGTTGATAAAGTCATAGGCCTTGTCTTCGTTGCCGGGCTGGTTTTTGAAGTTTACATATCCGCAGAACCACGTCGTCACCCCTTCTTTTGGGGTGCGATTAAAGACAACTGGAATTTGCTCTGCCTTCATCGCGGCGACGCCATCGTTCCAAGACCAAGAAACGACAACTTCGCCTGTTTTCATCAACTGTGCATTTTCGGCCGGATCGGCCCAATAGGTGCGTACATTGGCATGGGCAAGGCGCAACCAAGCGGCGGCGGCGGCGAACTGCTCTTCGGTGATATTCGACCAGTCAGAAACACCGGTTGCCAGCAAAGCGAGCGACCAAGTGTCGTCGGTATTGTTGGGCAATGAGGTGCGGCCAGCGAAGGCCGGATCGGTGAAAATCTGCAAAGTTGATGCCTGCTCGGCGCTCACTTCGTCGGGGTTATAGGCGATCGCGGTATAGGCATAGTCGGTTGGAATGTACCAAACGCCGCCTTCATCCGCAAAAATCTTAGAGGTTTTGAACTTTGGGCTGATGTTGGCGTATTCTGGAATGCGGCTGACATCCCATGGTTCAATCAAGTCTGCATCACGGTATTTCTGAATCATCTGTGAACAAGGATGTGCCACATCTGCCTGAAAACCAGACGTCACTTTGGTGAAGGCTTCGTCATCATCGCCGAAAAAAGTATAGGTTGGCATCTGGCCGTTCTTGGCCACATACCCTTCAATTAAGGCTTGGTTTTCAAAACCGGCCCAATCGAAAACCAACAGTTCTGGATCGGCAGCGAACGCCGCCGAGTTGGCGGTCAGAGCTACAAGGCTCACCGCTAAAATTCTGCGTCTCAGCATCGGAATTATCCCCTTGGTTTCTAGTAGAACGCGCTTCCCCCTGCGGAAACGGACCCTGATGAAAACATAGTTAAGTTTTCGCCTTGCTCAAGCACTTAAGTGAATTTGATCAAAGCCTGACGTAAAGTAGAAATCTGAAGCGCATTTACCAAGATTTTGAGGGTGAACGCAGTGTGGTTTTGCTGTGGGATGGACCCGCGTGCGCTTGCAAGGCGAATTGTGCCCCGCTAAGGTTCATGTGTCGGCAATTGTTTGCTGGCTGCCGCGTGCTGTTTTGGATTTCCGAAAGCAAGTGGATTGGCGGGAAGACCCGCCTTCAACTTTTGAACGGTGTGCGGCCGGCCTGGGCCTGCTGTCACGACCATCCTTTGCAAGAGGTTCCAAAATGGCTGAATTTGATCTTGGTTTTGTCCGCGCGCAGTTCCCAGCGTTTTCCAGTGATGTGCTGTCATCTCATGCATTCTTTGAAAACGCGGGCGGTTCTTATCCTTGCCGTCAGGTAGTGGACCGGTTGCACCGCTTTTACCTTGACCGCAAAGTGCAACCTTACGGTCCTTATCCCGGTGCGCAGGCCGGGGGGGCAGAAATGGACGAGGCGCGCAGTCGGTTGGCAGCAATGATGGGGGTGAACAGCCCGCAGGTGTCGTTTGGACCATCGACCAGCGCCAACACCTATGTCTTGGCCCAAGGCGTACGGCAATGGTTGCGCGGCGCGAACGCCGCAATTGTGGTGACCAATCAGGATCATGAGGCCAATTCAGGGGTTTGGCGCAGACTTGCGGATGAGGGTATAGAGGTGCGCGAGTGGACGCTTGATCCCCTGACAGGATTGCTAGATCTGGCGGGTCTGAAGGCGCTGTTGGCGGATGGACGCGTTCGTTTGGTGGCGTTTCCGCATTGCTCTAACGTTGTGGCGGCGCTGAACCCGGTGGCTGATATTTGTGCGCTGGCGAAAGCGGCGGGTGCGCGAACCGTCGTCGACGGCGTTTCTTATGCGCCGCACGGGTTTCCGGATTTCAACGCTTTGGGCTGCGATGCCTATCTGTTTTCAGCCTATAAAACCTATGGCCCGCATCAGGGTATCATGATTTTGGACGAAGCGTTTGGTGCAGAGTTGCCAGCACAATGTCACTATTTCAACGCAGGCTCTCTGTATAAACGCTTTACCCCCGCCGGACCCGATCATGCGCAGATTGCCGCCTGTGCGGGCATGGCTGATTACATCGACGCGCTGCATGACCACCATTTTGCCCCCGAGGCGGATGCTATGGCGCGCAATCAGCGTGTGCATGATTTGATGCGCGCGCAAGAGATCCGCGTTGTGGCGCCGCTGCTGGAGTATTTGTCCGCCCGCAACGATGTACGGTTGATCGGGCCGCGCAATGCCGCAGACCGCGCGCCGACAGTGGCCGTTGATCTTGGTCGGGCCGCTGAACCTGTCTCCGAGGCGTTGGGCCGCGAAGGTATCGCCTGTTGGGCGGGGGATTTCTATGCGGTGCGCCCATTGACTGCGATGGGGATCGATCTGGAAAAAGGTGTCTTGCGGCTGAGCATGGTGCACTACACATCCCAAGAAGATGTAGCCCAGCTTATATCTGCCCTAGACCGGGTGTTGTAACGCACCTTGCCATCTTTGACCCAAGGGTCAGGAAAGGATCACCGCAACCATGACTGACGGTCCTGTGACAGATGGCCCTTTGATTTTGTGGTTCAGGCGCGATCTGCGCCTGACCGATCATCCCATGTTGGCCGCGGCTGTGGCCAGCGGGCGACCTTTGATCCCAGTTTATATTCTGGACAATCAAGGTGACGCCTTGGGCGCGGCGGCCAAGTTTCGTCTGGATCTGGCGTTGGCCGCATTTGATGCGCGCCTTCAAGCCGTGGGCAGTCGTTTGATCTTGCGCCGGGGTGACGCGCAGTCAGTGCTGGCAAGCTTGGCCGATGAAACCGGGGCGTTTGGAGTAAGCTGGCAGCGTCTCTATGATCCGGCCGCCAAACAAAGAGACACGGCCGTTAAGGCAGGGCTACGTGCCAAGGGGTTGCAATGTAACAGTTTTCCGGGACAATTGCTGTTTGAGCCTTGGACGGTCGAGACCGGATCTGGCGGTTATTATAAGGTCTACACCCCATTTTGGCGTGCAGTGAAAACCTGTGAAGTATCTGTCCCACTGGCTGCACCGACGCAATTGCTGGCCCCAAAGGTCTGGCCTCGGTCTGATGACCTGTCCGCGTGGAAACT
>JAAFIJ010000212.1 GCA_013298675.1 Rhodobacterales bacterium
CTGGACGACATGCGCGAAGTCTTGGCCATTGGTTTGATTGCCAATGGTAAATCGGTGAACTCGGTTGATCCTGCGGATATTCAGGCCGCCACGGACTACATACTCACCCAAAAGCCAAATGTTTCGGCCTTTACCTATGATAGCATGGTTATGATGGGCGCGGGCGATCTGGCTGCGGGGCACTTTTTTGTGGGCGGCCATGTGTTTTTCACAGAGTTGCCAGACATCAAATACATGATCCCCTCAGAAGGGGCGACGATGTATCAAGAAAACATGTGTGTGCTGGCATCGGCTGAGCATAAAGCGAACGCCAAGAAATTCTTGGAGTTCTACTTGCGTCCGGAAATTGCGGCATTGAACGTGGCGCAGCAGTATAATGGCACCGCCAACATGCCCGCACGGGCGATGATCCCCGACGCCATCAAGAGCAATCCAAATATCACGGTCGGGCCGGAAGTGATCGCTCGCTTGCAGATATTTGAAGACATTGGTGCGGGGCTCAAGCTTTACGACCGCGCCTGGAATACCATCCGCACCGCGCAATGATCTGATCCGGGCGGCCGTTGTTCGGGCCGCCCAATTTTCCAAAGGCAATAACCATGGCACTGCTGGAAATCCGCAACGCGCGGCGTGAGTTCGTTACACCCGAAGGAACCCGCTTGGCTGCCCTTGACGGCATAGATCTGGATATTGGCGCAAATGAATTCGTGACTTTGCTTGGCCCGTCGGGCTGTGGAAAAACCACGTTGTTGCGCGCAATCGCCGGGTTCGAGACTTTGGACTCAGGCACTCTTGCACTGGACGGAAACGACATATCCACGCAACCGCCGCATCGTCGCCCGGTGAACACGGTGTTTCAAAGCTATGCACTATTCAGCCACATGACAGTGGCCCGAAATGTGGGATATGCGTTGGAAGTCCGCAGCGTCGAACGTCAAGTTCGTGAACATGCTGTGGCTGAAGTGCTTGAAAAAGTAGGACTTTCCGGCATGGGTACGCGCAGGCCCAATCAATTGTCGGGGGGGCAACGTCAGCGCGTGGCGCTGGCTCGCGCCATCATCGGAAAACCGCGCCTTTTGCTGCTGGACGAACCACTCTCGGCTTTGGACCGTAACCTGCGCCAACAAATGCAGCTAGAACTCAAGACATTGCAAAACACACTTGGAATCGCCTTTGTCTTTGTCACGCATGATCAGGAAGAGGCGCTGACAATGTCTGACCGCATCGTGGTGATGCGCGCAGGCAAGATTGAGCAGATCGGTTCCCCTCGCCAGATCTACCGCCATCCAAAGTCCCGGTTTGTCGCCGAATTCATTGGCGAGACCAATCTCTTCACCGTAACCATTGACCGCATCGACGGCAGTCACGCCTTGGCACACACCGCCGACGGGCTGGAGCTGATCTTGCCCGCAGGGAACTGCAAACCCGGGGGCAACGTGCAAGTTGTCTTGCGTCCGGCTGATTTTTCCATTTCAGATCAGGGCATTGCTGCCACTGTCACCAAGGCTGTCTACCTGGGCTCTGACCTTCACCTCTTTGTGCAACCCACCGTCGGCGGTCCGGAAATCAGCATCACAGCCCGCGACAGCGCGCAGGCTCCGCAACCCGGATCTAAGGTGCATCTGGCCTATGACCCAGCCGCCCCGCATGTGCTGGAGACCGCGTGATGGCAGTCCGTCGCCAAACGCTTGTGCTCTTGGTGCTTTTGGCCCCAGTCACCCTATTTCTCGGCGTGTTCTTTCTGTTGCCGCTGGTGATCATCGCGCTGTTTTCGCTGCTTGCCCCTGGTCTTTATGGCGGGGTTGAGTGGACCTTTTATCATTGGAACTATGGACGTATCTTCGGCTGGGCCGATGGCTTGATCGAGATATACGAACCGATTTATTTACAAATCCTGGGTCGCAGCCTCGGCTTTGCGGCCATGACTGTCGTGCTCTGTCTGATCCTGTGTTATCCGGTGGCCTTCTGGGTCAGCCGCCTGCCAAGTCGCTGGCGGCTGTTCTTCATTTTCCTGATCACGCTGCCGTTCTTTTCCAGCCTGATCGTTCGGCTCTATGCTTGGCTTTTGATTTTGAAACCGTCAGGCCTTCTGAACAGTGTTCTGATGGGGATGGATTTGATATCCCAGCCGTTGGAAATCCTCTACACCCCTGCCGCAGTGGTGCTGGGAATGGTCTATGTGATGGTGCCCTTCATGTTCCTGCCGCTATACTCGGCGGTTGATAATCTGGACCGCGCGTTGATTGAGGCTTCTATGGATCTTGGCGCAACACGGGTACAGACGTTCCTCAAAGTGATCCTGCCGCAAACCCTTCCCGGTATTCTTGGGGGCAGCGTGATCGTTTTTATTCCATCGGTCGGCAATTTCATCGTGCCCGACGTTCTGGGCGGGGCCAAAGGGTTGATGATCGGCAATCTTGTCGAGCAGCAATTCCTCTCAGCGCGCAACTGGCCGTTTGGGTCCGCCCTTTCGATGGTCGTCATGACGTTGGTGTTGGTGGTGCTGCTGACATCGATGGCTGCAGCCAGACGCAAAGGAAGCCAGAATGCGTAATCCGCTGGGCTGGGCTGCACTGACCCTATTTTCGCTGGTTTTCTTTCTGTTCATCTATGCTCCGCTTTTGGTGATCATCGGCTATTCTTTCAACTCCAACCCAGTCAATATGATGCAATGGGAGCATTTCACCTTTGACTGGTATCGTGGGCTTCTTGGGTTGGGAGAGCGGGCGGCCGATCCCAACAACCGCGCCGTCTATGTCGAAAGCACCGAGAAGATGCTTGCAGCACTGCGCACCTCGCTGATGGTTGCGGGGTTAAGCACGACAATTTCCACTGTGATCGGGACTGCCACAGCCATCGCTCTTGCACGCTATCGCTTTCGCGCCAAAGGCTTTTACAACGGCTTTTTGATGCTACCGATGATGATGCCCGATATCGTGCTGGGCATAGGCCTTTTGATCTTTTTCGTTACGGTGGGCATCCATCTTTCGATGCTCACCATCATCATCGGCCATTGCACGTTCCTGTCGTCTTATGTCTTCATCATCGTGCAGGCGCGGATCGCAGGTCTTGATCCGGCACTGGAAGAAGCCTCGGCTGATCTGGGGGCTTCGGAATGGGTGACGCTGCGCAAGGTTTTGCTACCTCAGTTGGCCCCCGGTATTCTTGGTGGGGCATTGTTGGCTTTTGTGATCTCCATGGATGATCTTGTGATCACCTATTTTGTTGCCGGAACTGACAACACCACGCTTCCGGTCTTTATTTTCGGCATGGTGCGCCGAGGGGTAAAACCAGAGATAAACGCCATCGCCACCCTGATGATCCTCACCTCGGTACTTATCGCGGCGCTGGGCCTGTGGCTGCGGTCCAGAAAGGCCGACTGACATGAAAGACACCGAACTGAAACCACGCGCCCGCGATCTTGGTCTGCCGTTTCCGGGCACGCCCGGTCCGCTGAACGCCATCACTGACGTACCCGGCGTGGCGGTGGGATTTTGCACGCTGACCGATCCTGCACGCAAAATGCGCACGGGCGTCACCGCTGTTCTGCCCCGGCAAGGTCCCGAGCCCATGCCGGTTTGGGCAGGACAATACGCGCTGAACGGCAATGGCGAAATGACGGGCACGCATTGGATCAATGATGCGGGCTATTTCCTTGGGCCGATCTGCATCACCAACACCCATGGCGTGGGGGCCGCCCATACCGGGGCGACCCGTTGGATGTTGGACACCTATGCCGAATACTTCCACAACAATCACGCTTGGGCGATGCCCGTCGTGGGCGAAACTTATGATGGTGTGCTGAACGATATCAACGCTCTGCATGTGCAACCCGAACACGCGATAGCTGCGCTGAACGCTGCGTCCACCGGCCCAGTCGCGGAAGGTTCCACCGGTGGCGGCAATGGCATGATCTGCTATGAATTCAAAGGCGGCACCGGAACCTCATCACGGCAAATCGAAATTGGCGGAAAGGGCTATACCGTCGCGGCCTTGGTGCAGGCCAATCACGGCATCCGGCCATGGTTGACGATCCTAGGTCAACCCATCGGGCGGTTGATGCCCGAGGACTCGCTCTATTCGGCCGAGATGGGCTCGATCATCGTGATCCTTGCGACAGACGCGCCGTTGTCAGGACTGTCTTTGCGGCAGATGGCCAAGCGCGCGGCGATTGGTATCGGTCGCGGCGGCACGCCGGGTGGTAATAATTCGGGCGACATATTCCTGGCGTTCTCGACCGCCAATCCGGGCCCGATGCCACAATTTTGTAGCGCCTTGCTGACCAAGCAGGAACTGAACGGAGAGCATCTCGACCCGCTTTATTTGGCGGCGGTAGAAGCGATCGAGGAATCTGTCGTTAACGCTCTGGTTTCGGGTGAAGATGTGGCAACGTTCAAACCTGATGGATTGATGTGCCGCGCGATCGACCATGATCGCCTGAAAAAGGTTTTTCGCACAGAGTGACGCCAATGCTAATACGCCGTTTGGCTTGATTATCGCGTAAACGGGTGCTCGTGCCGCACCACAGCCGCAAAATAACAGGCAGGCAAACACAGCGATATTGCACCCGCGGTGCGACACACGTTCATCGCTAACCAAGATGGTATTGGCCCGCTCGCCCTGCGCATTCCGCCGAGGCTGTCGGGCATTCCGTTCAACGTCGCTGCCGCGATTTTGGCATCCCTATGTGTGTAGGACTGCGATGTATGATCCCCACAGTCAACTTTACCCTCTGACCTGTTCCCCGGACTGCTCTGTCAAAGCGAGCTTCTTTGGGTCGTAAGCCCGCCTCAAGTCGATCAGTTTTTCACCTGATTACCTTCCTTCCGCTTCGAAGAACCGCAAGGCTTTACAAGCCGATTTTCCACTCATGCAGCGCCCGAGCAAGCCGGTCCAGACCATCTTTGATCCGGACGGCTGCACCGCCGCCGACGCCCAATCGGATGTGACCGGGCAGCTCGTATGCGCTGCCCGGAAGCACGAACGTGCGAAAGGGTGGCGCCAGAAGAAAGCGCGCGAAGGCATCA